>DATJPE010000029.1 GCA_035506535.1 Actinomycetes bacterium
GGTTCCAGGGGATGGTGCTGCCCTGGATCGCGATCGCCCTGCTGTACGCGGCCTTCTACACCAGGCTGACGCGCAATCAGATGCTCGAGACCCTCGGCGAGGACTACATCCGCATGGCCCGCGCGAAGGGGCTGCCCGAGCGGCGAGTCATCACCAAGCACTCCTTCCGGGCCGGCCTCACACCCATCGTCACCTCGGCCGGGCTCGACCTCGCCGGTCTGCTGGGAGGCGCCATCGTCATCGAGCAGGTGTTCAACCTCGACGGGCTGGGGAAGCTGTCCGTCGACTCGGTCATCACCTACGACCTGCCCGTCATCGCGGCGACGGTCCTGGTCGCGGCCGTCTTCGTGATCGTGGCCAACCTGGTCGTCGACATCCTCTACGCCGCCATCGACCCGAGGGTGAGGCTTGCGTGACCCAGCCCTACCTCGATGTTCGCGACCTGCGCGTCCAGTTCGGCACCGAGGACGGCATCGTCCACGCCGTCGACGGCGTCAGCTTCTCGTTGGAGCGCGGCAAGACCCTCGCCATCGTGGGCGAGTCCGGGTCCGGGAAGTCGGTCACGAGCCTGGCGATCATGGGCCTGGCCGGCAAGAACGCCGATGTGAGCGGCGAGATCCTCCTCGACGGGGAGGATCTGCTCACCGCGTCCAAGAGCGAGATCCGTGCGGTCCGGGGCAGCAAGGTCGCGATGATCTTCCAGGACCCCCTGTCGTCGCTGCACCCCTTCTACAAGATCGGCGACCAGCTGGTCGAGGCGATGAAGGTGCACAGCAAGACGAGCAAGAAGGACGCGCGCAAGCGCGCCGTGGCGATGCTGGACCGGGTCGGCATCCCCAACGCGGCGCGCCGCATCGACGAGTACCCCCACCAGCTCTCCGGCGGCATGCGGCAGCGCGTCGTCATCGCCATGGCGCTGATCAACAGCCCGTCGCTCGTCATCGCCGACGAGCCGACGACCGCGCTCGACGTCACGGTCCAGGCGCAGATCCTCGAGCTGCTGAACGACCTCCAGAAGGAGTTCGGTACGGCGATCGTGCTCATCACCCACGACTTGGGTGTCGTCGCCAACGTGGCCGACGAGGTCGCCGTCATGTACGGGGGACGGATCGTGGAGCAGGCACCGATCCACGACATCTTCTACGCGCCGGAGATGCCGTACACCCTCGGCCTGCTCTCCTCCCTGCCCCGCCTCGACCGGCCCTCGAGCCGGCTCGACCCGATCGCCGGGCAGCCGCCCTCGCTCATCCGGCTCCCGAAGGGGTGTGTCTTCCGGCCGCGGTGCACCTATTACGACCAGGTGCCGGACAATCGCTGCGGCACCGAACGACCTGAGCTGCTGCCCACCTCTCCGGAGCACCTCGTGCGCTGCCACCTGACCCCTGCCCAGCGCCGCCGGATCGCGGACGAGGCCCTGGCGGCGCACACGGGAGCGACCCCGTGACCACCGCGACAGACCCCCTGCTCCGGGTCACCGACCTGAAGACCTGGTTCCCGATCACCGCCGGAGTGTTCAAGAAGCACATCGGAGACGTCAAGGCGGTCAACGGCGTCAGCCTCACCGTCGATCCGGGCGAGACAGTGGGGCTGGTCGGTGAGAGCGGTTGCGGCAAGAGCACCGCCGGTCGCTCGATGCTCAAGCTGATCGAGCCCACCGGAGGCACGGTCGAGTTCGACGGCCAGGACATCACCGCGCTCTCCCGCAAGGACATGGTCCCTCTGCGGCGCGAGATGCAGATGATCTTCCAGGACCCGTACTCGTCGCTGAACCCGCGGCACACCGTCGGCGGGATCATCGCGGCCCCATTCATCATCCAGGGCATCAAGCCCGAGGGGGGCATCAAGAAGGCCGTCCAGGACCTGATGAGCCGGGTGGGCCTGAACCCAGAGCACTACAACCGCTACCCCAACGAGTTCTCCGGTGGTCAGCGCCAGCGGATCGGCATCGCCCGAGCGGTGGCGCTACAGCCGAGGCTCATCGTCTGCGACGAGCCGGTCTCCGCTCTCGACGTCTCGATCCAGGCCCAGGTCATCAACCTGCTCGAGGACCTGCAGGACGAGTACGGGCTGGCGTACGTGTTCATCGCCCACGACCTGTCCGTGGTCCGCCACATCGCCGACCGGGTCATGGTCATGTACCTCGGCAAGCTGGTCGAGGTCGCCGACTCCGAGGAGCTCTACCGCTCACCTCGTCACCCGTACAGCGTGGCCCTGCTCTCCGCGGTCCCGGTGCCCGACCCGATCCGGGAGGCGGCCCGGGAGCGGATCCTGCTCACGGGCGACCTGCCGAGCCCGAGCGACCCGCCGTCCGGGTGCGTCTTCCGGACGCGCTGCTGGAAGGCCCAGGAGATCTGCGCCACGGAGGAGCCGCCGCTGCGCGAGCTGGCCTCGCGTCACCAGGTCGCCTGCCACTTCCCGGAGCAGCCGGACCGCGGCGAGTCCATCGTCGCGCCGGGCGTCGCCGCCGCCGACGCCTGAGAAGCAGCCCTAGCGGACCCCGAGCGCGTCCTTCAGGAAGCTCACCTGCAGCAGGAGCAGGTTCTCGGACACGACCTCCTGCGGGGTGAGGTGGGTGATGCCGGACAGCGGCAGCACCTGGTGCGGTCGTCCCGCGGCGAGCAGCGCGCTGGAGAGCCGCAGCGTGTGGGCCGGCAGCACGTTGTCGTCGGCCAGGCCGTGGATCACCATCAGCGGGCGGCGCAGCTCGGCGGCGAGGTCGAGCAGGGAGCTGCGCGCGTATGCCTCCGGGTTCTCCTGCGGCAGACCGAGGTAGCGCTCGGTGTACGCCGTGTCGTAGAGCGTCCACTCGGTCACCGGCGCGCCCGCGACGGCGGCGTGGAAGACGTCAGGACGGCGCAGGACGGCCAGGGCGGCCAGGTACCCGCCGAAGGACCAGCCGCGGATGCCCACGCGACCGAGGTCCAGCGCACCCGGGTACGCCTTCGCGGCGGCCTCCAGTGCAGCGACCTGCCCCTCCAGGGCCGGGGTGGCCAGGTCGAGGCGGACCGCCCGCTCCCATGACGGCGATCCGGGCGCCCCGGGGCCATCCCCGATGACGACCGCGAAACCCTGGTCGGCGAACCACTGGTCCTCGAGGTAGGCCCGCCCGGCGTAGGTGACTTCCGCGTGGTGCGGGCCCCCGTAGGGGGCCATGAGGACCGGCAACGGAGCGTCCTCGGCGTTCCAGCCGGTGGGCAGCAGCACGGCAGTGCGCACCCGGTCGCCGGGGACGAACGCCGGTGCCGCCTGAATCGGCGGCTCCGCGGCGAGGACCCGTGGCGCCTCGAGCGTGGAGCCGTCGGCTCGCATCACCGCGAAGTGCGGTGCAGGGGAGTCGATGGTCTCGCTGCGTACGACCGTGGTGCCCCCGGCTCGCCTGGCCGCGGACATGCCCGAGCCCAGGCCGGTGAGGCTGCCGTCGCGGCCGAGCAGGTACGCGCGCCGCTCCACCGGGTCCTCACCGGCGAGCAGCAGGACCGCGTCGTCGGCCACGTCGAGGACGGCGCGGACCTGCAAGGCCTCGGGGGTCAGGGCCTCGCCGTCGGCGAAGAGCCGATAGCTGTCGGCCTGCACCTCGACCGTGAGGACTCGCTCGCCCCACCAGCACGGAGTCCCCGGGACGACATCCACCCACGACGGGTCGGTGATCTCGAGCTGCTCCTTGGGCGCTGCCGGGTCCTCGACCGACAGGACCAGCTGCCGCTGCTGGCGGCGATCCATCAGCGAGACCAGCGCCGGTCGGGCCGGTGTCCACGACACGCCGACGAGGTAGGGCAGGGCCTCGTGGTCCCACGGCACCTCGGTGCGTCCCCCGTCGAGCGCGACGTACCACAGGGCCACCTCTGCGTTGGCGGTCCCGGCCGCGGGGTAGCGGTGCTCGTGCGGGCGCTGGTCGGGGTTGGCCGGGTCGGCGATCCAGAACGTCCGCACCGGGCGCTCGTCGACCTGCGCCACCAGCAGGCCGGTGGACTCCGGGGACCACCACATGCCATGGAAGCGGTCGAGCTCCTCGGCCGCGACGAACTCGGCGAGCCCCCAGGACTCCTCCTCCGACGCCGGGGCGCACAGGGTCCGCGCCTCGTCCCCGTCGATGCTGACGACGTGGACCGTGCGGCGCGCCACGTACGCGACCCACTGGCCGTCCGGGGAGACCTGCGGGTCCGCGACCGGGGTCTCCGCCGGGATCTCCCGCACCCCCGCGTCGCCCACCAGGTCCGCGACGAACAGCCGCGAGGAGAGCGCGAAGACCGCTCGGGTGGCCGCGGCGTCGGTGCTGTACGCCGTCACGCCTGCCCCGACCTCGCGGGAGCGCTCGCGCCGCGCGCGCTCGTCGTCGCTCAGATGCTCCTCGCCCTGGGCGAGCAGGGCCGCGGGGTCGGCGACGAGGCGCTCCTCCCCCGACGCGACGTCGAGGACCCACAGGCGGCCCACCCGGTCGACGCCGGAGGTGCTGCGCACGAACGTCACGCGCGCGCCGTCCGGGGAGATGGTGATCCCACGGGGGACGCCGAGGGTGAAGCGCATCGTGCGGGCGAGCAGGCGCGGGAAGCTGGGCGAGTCGTTGGTCACGCACCGATCCTGCCAGTCGCGCGCCGCTCCGGTGACTGTCGTAGCGTGCGGCCATGACCGATGTCCTGGCCGCACGCCGCGCGATCTTCGTGCATGCGCACCCCGACGACGAGTCGATCGCCAACGGAGCGACGATGGCCCGCTACGCCGCGGAGGGAGTGCACGTCACTCTCGTGACCTGCACCCGGGGCGAGGAGGGCGAGGTCCTCGTGCCCGCTCTCGAGCACCTCGCCGCCCAGCACACCGACGAGCTGGGCGCCCACCGGGAGCAGGAGCTCGCCGCGGCGATGGCCGAGCTCGGGGTCGAGGACCACCGCTTCCTCGGCGGAGCCGGTCGCTACCGTGACAGCGGGATGATGGGTGAGCCGACCAACTCACGCCCCGACTGCTTCTGGCAGGCCGACGTCGACGAGGCGGCGGGTCACCTGGTGGCGGTGCTTCGCGAGGTACGTCCCCAGGTCCTGGCGACGTACAACGCCAACGGTGGCTATGGGCACCCGGACCACATCCAGGCCCACCGGGTGGCGATGCGGGCGGTGGAGCTCAGCGCCGATCCGACGTACCGTCCCGAGCTCGGCGAGGCGTGGCTGGTGGCCAAGGTCTACGAGAGCGCCCTGCCCCGCTCGTACATGGAGCGCGGGCTGGAGGCGATGAAGGCCAGCGGGACGGACTTCTTCGGGGTCGACTCCGTCGACGACTTCCCGTTCGTTGATCCCGACGAGTCGGTGACCACGCGAGTGGACGCCCGGGCGTACGAGCCGGTGAAGATGCGCGCGCTCGCCGCGCACGCGACCCAGGTCACCGTCGACGGCCCGTTCTTCGCCCTGTCCAACAACGTCGGGCAGGAGGCGTGGGGCTATGAGTTCTACCGGCTCGTCCAGGGGCGGACCGCGGCTCCCTTCGACGAGGACGGGCGCGAGGACGGGCTCTTCAACGGCCTGGAGTGACGGCCGCAGGCCGGCCCGCCCTTGATCCGCCGAACGGGTGAACGGGGCAGACACCCCCCACCGGTCGGGAAAGACTCGGGGTTCGGACCCTGTGGAGGGAGGCGATCCGGTGGCGAGCGAGGCATCCGGCCTGCACGTCCTCGATGCGGCCAAGGCGGACGTCGGCCGCACCCGGGAGCGGGCCCGGCAGCGCCGGCTGACGCGGCTCGCGCTCTGGCTCGGCGTCCCGACGCTGTTCCTCTGGTACCGCCTCGCGGACCGCCGGCCCTTCAACGTGCTCGCGATGCCATCGGTCCCGATCAACGTCCTGGTCTACCTGCTCTTCTTCGGCGCCCTCGGCGCGGTGGCGCTGGTCCCGATGCTCATGGCGCGGCGCTCCCCGCACGTGACGTTCAGCCCGGAACAGATCGACATCAGGCTCAGCGACGTGGTCGGGATCGAGCCGGTCAAGGAGGAGGTGGTCCGCTCCCTCAACCTCTTCCTGGCGCACAAGCAGTTCGCCGACACGATGGGCGGCACGCCGCGGCGCGGCCTGCTCTTCGAGGGCGCTCCGGGAACCGGCAAGACCCACCTTGCCAAGGCGATGGCCCGCGAGGCGGGGGTGCCCTTCCTGTTCGTCTCCGGCACGTCCTTCCAGAACATGTACTACGGCGCGACCGCGTGGAAGATCCGGGCCTACTTCAAGGCCCTGCGCAAGGCGGCGCGCACCGAGGGCGGTGCGATCGGCTTCATCGAGGAGATCGACGCCATCGCGGTCGCCCGCGGTGGGCTGGGGGCCACGGCGATGCCCGACGTCGCCCGCATGGTCTCCTGCTGCGGAGGGCTCGAGGGGCTGCCGAGCCTGTACGGTCAGCCGGCCACGACCGTTCACCCCAACATCACCAGCGAGGGCGTCGGCGGCGTCGTGAACGAGCTGCTGGTGCAGATGCAGTCCTTCGACACGCCAACCGGGTGGCAGCGCCTGCGCGCGTGGGGGGTCGACCACGTCAACCCGCTGCTTCCGGCCTCGCGCCAGCTGCACAAGCCGAAGCCGAGTCCCACGAACGTGCTGATCATCGCGGCGACCAACCGGGCTGACAACCTCGACCCCGCCCTGCTGCGTCCCGGACGCTTCGACCGCCGACTCACCTTCGAGCCCCCGGACAAGGCCGGCCGTCGCGAGCTCGTCGACTTCTTCCTCGCCCGCAAGGCGCACCACCTGGAGCTGGACGAGGACGAGCAGCGTGACCAGCTGGCGAGCGTGACCCAGGGCTACACGCCGGTGATGATCGAGCACGTCTTCGACGAGGCGCTGGTCAACGCGATGCGGCGCGGCGACGAGATGATGAACCGCCGAGACGTCGAGCGGGCACGCCTCGTCGAGGAGGTCGGCATGGGCCAGCCCGTGGCCTACACCGACCACGAGGCGCGCCTCATCGCCACCCACGAGTCCGGACACGCCACGGTCGCGTGGCTCGTGGCGCCGTACCGGCGCCTGGAGGTCCTGACCATCATCAAGCGGCGCTCGGCGCTGGGGATGCTGGCGCACGGGGACGCGGCCGACGTCTACACGCGCTCCCGGTCGGAGCTTGTGCACCTCATCCAGATCGCCATGGGGGGCCAGTGCGCGGAGGAGATCTTCTTCGGCGACGTCTCCACCGGCCCGGGCGGGGACCTGCTCTATGCGACGAACGTCGCGGCGCAGATGGTCGGCGCGGCGGGCATGACCGACACCCTGGTGTCCCTCGGCGCGGTCCAGGGGTCCGCCTTCAACGACACCAACCTCGTGGGCAGGGTGCTCGCCGACGCTGACGGCCGCCGCCGCGTCGAGGACCTGCTCCAGCAGCAGAAGATGGTCGCGTCGAGCCTGCTGAACGCGAACAAGCACCTCGTGGAGGCGCTGCGCGACGCGCTGCTGGAGCGCCACGAGCTCGTGGGGCGCGAGATCACCGCCGTGCTCGAGGCCGCGCGCGACGCGCACGAGCGCCGCGGGTCGAGCACCATGGCAGGCCTCATCGACCTCCGTG
Source organism: Actinomycetes bacterium (assembly GCA_035506535.1). Lineage (NCBI taxonomy): Bacteria > Bacillati > Actinomycetota > Actinomycetes > Actinomycetes bacterium. Next base: position 7,523 of record DATJPE010000029.1, read on the forward strand.
ACGCGGCACCTGCGCAGCCCGCCTCCGTCGCCCCCGCCCCGCCGGCCGCTGAGTCCGAATGAACGCGGCGTTCCTCCAATAGGTCCGGAGCAACGTCGCGTTCAGTCGAAGACATCGGGCGGCGGGGGACCACCCGAACGGCCTACAGGAGCGCGCCCGAGCCGCCGATGACCTGCACGTGCAGGAAGCCGCGACCGTCTCAGACCGCGAGCCGGGGGATCCCGGCGAGCCGGTCGAGGTCGTCCCCGACGCGATCGTGGTGCGCCTGGGAGTCGCCCGGTACGCCGTCCCGATGGCCGACGTCGCCGAGGTGGTGCCGGTGCCGGCCGTCACGCGGGTCCCTGGGATGCCCACCTGGCTCGCCGGGGTCGTCAACTGGCGCGGGCACGTGCTGCCGGTCCTCGACCTGCGCCCGGTGCTCGGCGAGCCGACCAGCCCGCTGCCGACGAGCGCGCGCGTCGTCGTCCTCACCCGCGACGGGATCGAGGCCGGCCTGCTCGTCGAGCTGATCACCGGACTTCTGACGCCCTCCCAGGCCGCCGCGCTCCCCACCCCCTCGACTGCCTCCACGGGCGCCGTCGAGCTCGTCCATGGCGTCGTGGACTCGGGCGGCCCGGTCTCCCTGCTCGACGCCGAAGCCGTCCTCGACCTCCGCCGTTCCCTGCCGTCGACCCGACGCAGCTGACCAGCCCAGGAACCGACATGACCGCAGTCGAGAAGAGCCCCGAGCCCACGCACCGCCGCTTCACCGCGATGATCATGCGCGAGGCGGCCGCCGTCGAGAGCCCGCGCCGGCTGTTCCTCACCACGAGCGGCGTGCTCGCGGTGCAGCTGCTCGTCACCGCCGTCGCCCTGGCCCTCGGGACGGCCGGTAGCCGCGGGCTCTACGTCACGTTGGGCATTGGGGTCGTCCTCGTGCTCGCCGGCTTCGTCCTGGCCGCCGTGTACACCGGAGAGGGCACCGTCCCCCCGATCCCGCTGCGCATGCTGGTCGTGGTCGCCGACGTCGCATGGTGCGCGGCCCTCGTCAGTGTCTCCGACGGACTGAGCGGCCCGCTGTGGGCGACGGCGCTCCTGCTGGTCATCTTCGCGGTCGACATCAGCGACGGCCGGCTGGCTCTGGTATTCGGCGTGTTCGTCCTGCTCGCGTTCGTGCTGGCCGCTCAGCTGGGCGGCCCGCTGGTCCGCGACGACACCCCGCTCCTCGCCGTCGCCTGCATCCTGCAGGCGGCCGCGGTCGTGTTCTGCTGGGGCCTGTCGGCCTCGCTGCGGGCCCGCCAGAAGGAGATGCTCGCCGACCAGCAGCTGCTGGCCGAGCAGGTCGCGCTCCTGTCCGAGGCGCTCGGGCGTGCCGCCGAGGGCGACCTCAACCAGGCCAGCGTCCTCGCGAGCGAGCGCGTGGTCTCCGCGGGCGCGATCGGGCAGCTCGCGCTCCGCTTCAACGACACCGTCGGCAACCTGCGGCACCTGGTCGAGCAGATCCGCGACGCCGGTGACCAGATCTCGGTGTCGGCCGGCCAGCTGCTGGCCACCGCCGAGGAGCATGCCGCCAGCGCCACCGAGCAGTCCAGCGCCGTGACGGAGACGTCGAGCACGATCGAGGAGCTCGCGGCGACCGCGGCCCAGATCGCCGACACGGCCGAGTCGGTGGCCCGGTACGCCTCCGAGACCCTGCGTCACGCCGAGCACGGCCGCAGCGCGGTCGCGGCCAGCGTGGAGGCGATGGACTCCATCGCCCAGCGCGTGGACTCGATCGCCGCCCGGGCCCTCGGCCTGGGGGAGAAGAGCCAGGAGATCGGGCGGATCCTCGTCGTCATCGACGACATGAGCGACCAGACCAACCTGCTGGCGCTCAACGCGGCCATCGAGGCCGCGAGGGCAGGGGAGCACGGCCGCGGTTTCGCCGTCGTCGCGAGCGAGGTGCGCAAGCTCGCCGAGCGCGCCCAGGAGTCCACCGGCCAGATCCAGTCCATCGTGGCGCAGATCCAGGCCGAGACCAACGCGACCATTCTCGCGTCCGAGGAGGGGGCCCGGGAGGTGCACGCGGGGGCGGCGCTGGCTCGCGACGTGGTCGACGCCCTCGAGCGCATCTCCGGCATGGTCGACGAGACGACCACCGCCGCCCAGGAGATCTCGATCGCCACCCAGCAGCAGCGCTCCGCGTCCGAGCAGGTCGTGGCGGCGATGAGCCAGGTCTCCGACGCCTCCCGCCAGTACGCCATCGGCTCGAAGCAGACGGCGACCTCGGCGGCCCAGCTGACCTCGCTCTCCGACCAGCTCCGCGAGGAGATCGCCCGCTTCAAGGTCGGGGACGACGGCGGGGTCGGGGCCCGACGGTGAACGGTTGGACCGACGACCCCGAGCTCGTCGCCATCTTCCGCGCGGAGGTCGACGAGAAGCTCGAGTCGCTGCGGGCCGGCCTGCTGAGCCTCGAGGGACACCCCTCGCCGCGTGACGTCGTCGGCGGCCTGTTCCGTGATGCCCACACGGTCAAGGGGTCGGCACGCGCGCTCGCGCTGGACGGGGTCGTCGGGCTGGCCCATCGCGCGGAGGACCTCCTCGGCGCCCTCAAGGACGGCCGCTTCGGCGTGCGGCGAGACCTGGTCGACCTGCTGCTCGTCACCGCCGAGTGCATCTCACGGGCCATGCCGGGCGCGGAGCGGGCGATCGGCGCGGCCGAGATCGACGAGGTCGTCCGCGCCCTGGACTCGGCCCTCGCCGGTGACGATCCGGTCGAGGTCCCGAAGCTGGGGCGTGCCGCGGCGCTCGCCGAGGCCGTGGCAGCGGAGGCCGAGCCCGGCCGCCCGCGCCTCGGCGACTCGGTGCGCGTCCCGACCCGCCGGGTGCACGACCTGCTCGACCTCGTGGGCGAGGCGGACCTGTCCACCCGGGTCCTCGACCTGCACATCACGTCGTGGAACGCGATGGCCGCCGAGTGCGCCCGCGCCGTCAGCGACGTACGCCGTCGCGTCGAGCTCCTCGGCCTGCCCGCTCCGGTCCTGGACGCACTGGCGTCGCTGGCGGCCCAGAGCGACCGGATGAACGCTGCGGCACGGGTGGCGCGCGCCGACATCGACGAGACGCACGCGCGGCTCGGCCGGGTCCGCCAGGGTGCCCTCGGTCTGGCCATGGTGCCGCTGCGCCGAGTGGTGGCGGCCTTCCCCCAGCTGGTGCGTGAGGTGGCGGGAGCGACCGGCAAGGACGTCGAGCTCGTCCTCGAGGGCGAGGACGTCGAGCTCGACGCCCGGGTCCTCGACGGCGTCGCCGACGCGCTCGGCCACCTCGTCACCAACGCGGTCGACCACGGCTGCGGCACGCCCGAGGAGCGCCGGCTCGCCGGCAAGAGCAGCCGGGCGCGGGTACGGGTCAGCGCCGCCGCCGCGGGGTCATCGGTGATCATCGAGGTCGCCGACGACGGCATGGGCATCGACGAGAACGCGCTTCGGGACGCGGCGATCCGCCGCGGCCTGCTGCCCGAGGACGCGGCGGTCTCCGGGCAGGCGCTGCTCGCGGTGCTGTTCGAGCCCGGGTTCTCCACCCGGGACGTCGTGACCGAGACCTCCGGGCGCGGGGTGGGGCTCGACGTCGTGCGCCGTGCCGCCCAGGACCTGGGCGGAACCGCCGAGGTGTTCTCCGAGCCCGGGGTGGGCACCCGCTTCGTCCTCACTCTGCCGGTGACCCTCGGTGTGCTTCGCTGCCTGGTCGCTCGGGTCGGTGAGGAGCGCTATGCCCTGCCGGTGACCAACGTCGTGGAGACCATCGCGCTCAAGGACTCCGCGGTGAACACCGTGGCCGGTGTCCCGACCGTGGACCGGGGGGGCGTGCCGGTGCCGCTGGCCGACCTCGGCGCGGTTCTCGAGGTCCCCGGCGAGCGGACGCCCGCGGCGGCCGTGGTCGTCCGCCACGGCGGCACCGGCGTCGACCTGATGGCGTGGACGGTCGACCGCCTGGTCGGGGAGCAGGAGATCGTGGTCAAGGACCTCGGTGGGTTTCTCGACCGGCCCCCCGGTCTCAGCGGCGCCGCGATCGACAGCGACGGAACCCTGATGCTGCTGGTCGACGTGCGGGACCTCAGCGTCCAGGGCGCACGCCGGATCCCCGTCGCGGCCACCGTCCCCGCCTCGCCTCGTGGCAGCGCGAAGGAGGCTGCCGAGGCCGACGCCGCTCCAGCCGCCCACCGAAAGAGGGCCCGGGTCCTCGTCGTGGAGGACAGCGCCGGGGTGAGGGAGCTCCAGCGGGTCATCCTCGAGGCGGCGGGCTACGACGTCGTCACCGCGGTGGACGGCCAAGACGGTGCCGGTCGCCTCGGCGGGGACCCTGTCGACCTGGTCCTGTCCGACGTCGAGATGCCGGGGATGGACGGGTTCACGCTGACCCGCACGATCCGACGTACCCGCGGGTGGGAGTCCGTCCCGGTCGTGATCATGACCTCCCGGGGGGACGAGGCCGACCGGCGCGCCGGACTCGACGCCGGCGCCAGCGCCTACCTCCTCAAGAGCGAGTTCGACCAGGCCGAACTCGTAGAGACGGTCCGACGTCTCGTCGGCCGCTGATCGGCCCCTCCGCGACAAGGACACGCCTCATGCCCACCGTGGTCATCGCCGACGACAGCCCGACCCTGCGCCGCATCGTCGGAACGGTGCTCGGCCGCGCGGGCTACACCGTGGTGATGGCCGAGGACGGCGTCCAGGCGGTGCAGGCGGTCTTCCAGCACCAGCCGGACGCCGTGATCCTCGATGTCCAGATGCCTCGCGTCTCGGGGTACGTCGCGGCGCGGCTGATCAAGGACGACTGGCAGACGGCGGACATCCCGGTGCTGCTGCTGACCTCCCTCGACGCCGCCAGCGACCGGTACTGGGGCCGGCACGTCGGCGCCGACGCGTTCATCACCAAGGACTTCGAGGCGCCCGACCTCATCGACACCCTCCTCGAGCTGCGGACGGCGGCCGACGACAAGCGCGGCGGGCGCGCGCGGCTGACCCCCGACCCGCTTGAGCTGTCCGACGACGCCGTCTTCGGGCGGGTCTGCGACCTGCTGGACCGCAAGCTGTTCGAGGCCCAGGTCGCGGCGGACATGACGGCCATCGCGGCCGACGTCCACGGCTTCGAGGAGACCGTCGCCGCCGTCCTCGGGGTGATCGGCGCGATCGTCGACTACGACCTCGCCGCGCTGCTCATGCTCGACGACCGCAGCACCTACCTCACCGTCGCCCGCGAGACCTCGCACCGGCAGTACGCGGAGCTGTTCGCCGCCGTCGCCGACGCCGCGTCACAGGTCACCGGGGAGCACGTCGAGGTGCACGACCTGCAGCCGCGCCTGGCGGACCCGGACCACCTGCTCGGGGCCGACGACGAGGGCGACATGGCCACCTTCTTGTCGATGCCCCTGCGGGCTCGCGGCCGGGTGGTCGGCGTGCTCGCGCTGTCCAGTGCGGTGAAGAGCGCGTTCGGGGAGGCCTCGCTGTCGACCCTGCGTCTGGTCGAGCAGCCCGCCGCGGTCGTCATCGACAACGCCCGGCTCTCGGGGATCAGCTCCGGCTGACGGCACGTCGCGGCCCGGATCTCGCGCGCCGACCGGGTGCTCGGGTGGCGCGGTCGGGGCATGGGGCACAATGCCCCGCAGAGCGCGGACCCGAAGCCCCGCGTGCGTCCCTGGGAGGGATCGTGACCTACGTCATCGCGCTGCCGTGCGTTGACCTGCTCGACAAGGCGTGCATCGAGGAGTGCCCGGTCGACTGCATCTACGAGGGCGAGCGGATGCTCTACATCCACCCTGACGAGTGCGTGGACTGCGGGGCGTGCGAGCCCGTCTGCCCGGTCGAGGCGATCTTCTACGAGGACGACGTACCCGAGGAGTGGAAGGAGTTCCACAAGGCCAACGTGGAGTTCTTCGACGACCTGGGTTCACCCGGCGGCGCCTCCAAGCTCGGCAAGATCAACAAGGATCACCCGTACGTCGCCGCGCTCCCGCCGCAGCAGCACGACGAGCACTGAACGCGTCTGACCAGGGGCTGGCGGCCCGGCTGCCCGACTTCCCCTGGGACACCATCGCCGAGGACGCCGCCCTCGCGCGGGCGCACCCCGACGGCGAGGTCGACCTGTCGGTGGGCACCCCCGTGGACCCGGTGCCGGCCGTGGTCCAGGAGGCGCTGCGAGCGGCCAGCGACAGCCCGGGGTACCCCACCGCGCTGGGGACCTCCGAGTTCCGCGAGGCCGCCGCGTCCTGGCTGGCCCGGCGCCTCGGCGTACCCGGTGTCGACCCGGGCACGCAGGTCCTGCCGACGATCGGCTCCAAGGAGCTCGTCGCGCACCTGCCGCTGTGGCTGGGAATCGGTGCCTCCGACACCGTCGTGGTCCCCGAGGTGGCGTACCCGACCTATGCGGTCGGCGCGCTGCTGGCCGGGGCGCGGGTCGTCGCCAGCGACTCACTCACGGCACTCGGGCCGGCCTCGCCGCGCCTGCTCTGGGTGAACTCGCCGAGCAACCCGACAGGCCGGGTGCTGCCCGCCGAGCACCTCGCGAAGGTGGTCGCCTGGGCCCGCGAGCGCGGATGCGTCGTCGCCTCCGACGAGTGCTACTGCGAGCTGGGGTGGACGGCCCGGCCGGTGTCGATCCTGCACCCGTCGGTGTGCGGGGACTCCGTCGACGGCCTGCTCGCCGTGCACTCGCTGTCGAAGCGGTCCAATCTCGCCGGCTACCGGGCCGCGTTCGTCGCGGGGGACCCGCGCCTGCTCGCCCAGCTGCTGCAGATCCGGCGGCACACGGGCCTGCTCGTCCCTACCCCGGTCCAGCAGGCCGCCGCCGCCGCTCTCGCGGACGATGAGCACGTGGCGGCGCAGCGGGCGCGCTACGAGCGCCGCCGCGCCGTCCTCCTCGAGGCGCTGACCAAGGCCGGGCTGAGCGTCGAGCACTCCGAGGCCGGCCTCTACCTGTGGGTGACGCGTGGCGAGGACGGCCGGGCGACGTTGCGCTGGCTCGCCGAACGGGGCGTCCTCGTCGCGCCGGGGGACTTCTACGGCGCCACCGCCTCGACGTACGTCCGGGTGGCGCTGACCGCGACCGACGAGCGCATCGCAGCCGCGGCACACCGGCTCACCTGAACCTGTCAGACGTCTCGTGCGCCAGGGCGCACGAGACGTCTGACAGGTCGTCAGTCGTGGCCGGCCAGGAAATCGCCCACCACGGCCATGTACTCCTCGCGCTGCTCCCACATGGGCAGGTGCGAGCCCTCCTCGAAGATGTGCAGCCGGCTGTCCGCGATGCCGGCGAGGAGGGGTTCCTGCAGCTCGGGGGCAGCCTCGTCGTAGCGCCCGCAGAGCACCAGGGTCGGGACGCGGATCAGGTCCAGCCGGCCGAGCGAGGTCCAGTCCTTGATGCTGCCGATGACGTGGAACTCCGACGGCCCGTTCATCGTGTGGTAGACGGTCGGGTCCGACTCGATGGCGGCGAAGCTACGGACGACGGGCTCCGGCCACGGGTCGACTCGCAGCAGGTGGCGGCGGTAGAAGACGTCGCACGCCGCCGCGTACTCGGGGTCGTCGGTCGTGCCCGCTTCCTCGTGGCGGCGCAGCGTGTCGTCGACCCCCGGTGGCAGCTCGCTGCGCAGCCGGTTGGCCACGGACACGAAGTCGGGGAAGCTCGCGGCGGAGTTCGAGAGCACCAGCGAGCGCAGCCCCGGCGGCTGCGTGAAGGCGTACTCCTGGGCGAGGAAGCCGCCCCAGGACTGGCCGAGCACGTGGAAGCGCTCGTCGATCCGCAGCTGGCCCACCAGGTTCGCGAGCTCGCGCACGAACAACTCGACGGTCCAGAAGTCGGCACCGCGCTGGGGCAGGTGGGTGGAGTTGCCGTTCCCCAGCTGGTCGTAGAGGACCACGGCCCGCCCGTCGGACGCGAGGTCGGCGAGGGGCACGAGGTACTCGTGCGTCGCCCCCGGTCCGCCATGGAGGACGACGAGCGGCGCGGGAACCGCTGGGTCGCCGGGCCGCAGGTCCCCCTCCACCCGATACCACGTCCGGAACCCGTCGAAGTCCGCGAAACCCTCGGTCACGCTCGGACCCTAGCCCGTGCGGTCCCGACTTTTCCGACGTCCACGTGAGCTCGTCGCGGGGATGCGTCGGAGAAGTCGGGGCTCAGCCGGGAGTGGGGACGTCGAGATCCTCGTCGTCGGCGACGTCACCGACCTCCACCAGCAGGAGCTCGTCCCGGTGGGCGTCGAGGTAGTCGCGTGCCCCGCGGTCGCCGCGTGCGCCGGCGCGGACCCCCGCCCAGTGCGCCCGGCTGATCAGGACCGGATGCCCGCGTCGTCCGTCGTACGTCGCGGCGACGAGCCCGGCGTCCACCGCGGCGACTCGTTCCACCGCCGCCACCGTCAGGCCCGGTAGGTCGACGAGGGTCACCAGGACCCGCTGGGCGGGCGAGGCCTCGAGCGCCTCGAGCCCGACCCGCAGCGAGGAGCCGAGGCCCTCCTCCCACCCGTCGTTGTCCACGACGTCGGCGGCCGGCACGTCGCCGCGCCACGCGCCGAGGACCACCACGACGGGATCGCAGCCGGCCTCGCGCAGGGTCCGCACGGAGCGGTCCACCAGCCGCTCGCCGTCGACGACGACGGGCGCCTTCGGGCCGCCGTACCGGCGCCCGGCGCCCGCGGCGAGCACCAGGCCCGCCGTGGCCGTCGCCTGGGTCAACGCGCGACGCCGACGTGGATGGGGCCGTCGGACTCCGCCAGCGAGCGGCCGCTGCCCCCCCACCGCTCCCGGACCACTTCCGCGAGGATGGAGATCGCGGTCTCCTCCGGGGTACGGGCACCGATATCGAGGCCGATCGGGGAGTGCAGCCGCTTCGACTGCTCCTCGGTCACGCCCGCCTCGCGGAGCCGGGCCAGGCGGTCCTCGTGGGTGCGGCGCGAACCCATCGCCCCGACATAGGCGGCCGGGGTGCGCAGCGCCACCTCCAGGGCCGGTACGTCGAACTTCGGGTCGTGCGTCAGCACGCAGATCACCGTGCGCTCGTCGACCTGCTGGGTGGCCAGCCACCGATGTGGCCAGTCGACGACCACCTCGTCGGCGTCGGGGAAGCGCTTGGTGGTCGCGAACACCGGTCGGGCGTCGCAGACCGTGACGTGGAAGCCGAGGAACTTCCCCGCGCGGGCGAGCGCCGCGGCGAAGTCGATGGCTCCGAACACGATCAGGCGCGGGGGCGGGGCGAAGCAGGAGACGAAGACCTCCAGCTCGCCTTCGAGGCGTTGGCCGTCCACGCCGTAGCGCAGGAACCCGGTGGTCCCCGACCGGAGCATCCCGAGGGCGTCGTCGGTCACCGCGGCGTCCAGCCGGGCCGACCCGGTGCCGCCCTCGACCCGCCCCTCGCGCACGAGCAGGTGCCGGCCGAGGCGCTCCGGCGGACCCTGCACGACAGTGGCCACCGCCACCGCCTCGTGCAGCTCGACACTGCGTGCGAAGCCCGCCAGCTCGGGCCACGTGACGGGGTCGACGCGCTCGACGAAGAGCTCGAGGATGCCTCCGCAGGTGAGGCCGACCTCGAACGCCGAGTCGTCGCTGATGCCGTACGTCACACGCTGGGGCAGACCGCTTTCGCGGATCTCGGTCGCGAGCTCGTAGACCGCGCCCTCGACGCACCCGCCGCTCACCGAGCCGACCGCCTCGCCGGTCGCCGTCACGAGCATCGAGGCGCCGGCCGGGCGCGGGGCGGACCGCCAGGTGCGCACCACCGTGGCCAGCCCGACCGGTTCGTCGCGCGACCACGCCTCGAGCAGTGCGGGCAGGATGTCGCGCATCGAGCCTCCGACCTCGTCGTACGGGACGTGTGACGAGTGTGCGCTTCACGTCGCCGCGCTGCCAACGCGATGCACCAGCACGACGTCGTTGGGTACCAGCGGAGGAGACGCACTCGCGGAGGAGACGCTCGAGGCTTACGGTGCAACGCAGGTGCGCGGACCCGTTTCCGACGCACCGAAGGACATCGCCGCCTTGATCGGACGCCTTGATCGGAGGATCCGTGGATCTGCAGAACTCCTTCGTCGTGCCCGCGCCGGTGGACGACGCGTGGGCCAAGCTGCTCGAGCTCGAGGCGGTCGCGCCCTGCCTGCCCGGCGCGAGCCTGACCGGTCGCGAGGGCGACACCTTCTCCGGGACGGTGAAGGTGAAGCTGGGTCCGGTCACGATGACGTACGGCGGCACCGGCAAGTTCGTGGAGCTCGACCCCGCGTCGCACCGAGCGGTCATCGAGGCCGCCGGCAAGGACAGCCGGGGCTCCAGCACGGCCAAGGCACTGATCCACACCCAGCTCGTCGAGGAGGAGCCCGGGCGCACCCGAGTGGACGTCACGACCGACCTGGCGATCACCGGACGCCCGGCGCAGTTCGGCCGGGGGGTCATGCAGGACGTCGCCGGCCGCATCATCGACCAGTTCGCGGCGAACCTCTCGGACCTGATGGCAGCGCCGGCGCCGGGAGAGACGCCTGCGCCCGAGGTGGGCGCTGCCGGTGGCGAGCTCCCGAGCGCCCCGCCGGCCCAGGCCGGCGAGGCTGGGCCCGCCGCCGCGCCGCAGCCTCGCCGCGAGGAGGCGATCGACCTCCTGCAGGCCGCCGGGACGCCGGTGCTGAAGAGGCTGCTGCCCGTGCTGGCGGGAGCCGTCGTGCTCCTCATCGTCTGGCGGGTCCTGCGACGGGCCCGGTGACCTTGGACGATCTCGCCGACCTGGTCCCGGACCCGGAGACCACTGCCCGACGGCTGGCTCAGGTGGGGTATCTGGCCGACCTCGGACTGGCCACGGCGCTCCACCTCGCCGTCCGCCTGCCGCAGCCGGTCCTGCTCGAGGGCGAGGCGGGCGTCGGCAAGACGCACGCCGCCGTGGCGCTCGCGACCATGCTCGACACGCCCCTGCTGCGCCTGCAGTGCTACGAGGGCATCGACGCCGCCGAGGCCCTCTACGAGTGGAACTACCCGCGCCAGCTGCTGGGCATCCGCCTCGCGGAGGCGCAGGGTCGCGCGCTCAGCGAGGGCGACCTGTTCTCGCGCGAGTACCTCGTCGAGCGGCCGCTGCTTCGCGCGGTGGAGCACCCTGGACCGAGGCCCGCCGTCCTGCTCGTCGACGAGGTCGATCGTGCCGATGAGGAGTTCGAGGCGTTCCTCCTCGAGCTGCTCGCCGAGTCCTCGGTGACCATCCCGGAGCTCGGCACCGTCCGGGCCCACGTGGCACCCGTGGTGGTGCTGACGTCGAACCGCACGAGGGACCTGCACGACGCGCTCAAGCGGCGCTGCCTCTACCACTGGATCGACTACCCCGGACTGGACCGCGCGACGGCCATCGTGCGACTGCGCGTGCCGCAGGCCGACGTCGAGCTGGCCGGTCAGGTGGCGGCAGCCGTCGGCCGGCTGCGCGACCTGGACCTGCAGAAGCCGCCCGGTGTCGCCGAGGCGGTCGACTGGCTGCGTGCGCTCACCGTGCTCGGGCTCGGCCCGCTGGACGAGGCGGCCGTCGGGCGCACCCTGGGCTCGGCCCTGAAGTACCGCGAGGACCTCGAGCTGGCCCAGGAGCGCGGGCTGGCCTGGGTGGCCGGTGCCTGACCTCGCCGAGACGGCGGCGGCGTTCGGGCGGCGCCTGCACGAGGCCGGTGTCCCGGTGACGCCCGAGCGCAGCGCGACCTTCGCTCGTGGCGTCCTCGTCGCCGCGCCGGCCGCCCTCGGTGCGCTCTACTGGGTCGGGCGCGTCACCCTGGTGTCCTCGCGCTCGGACCTGCCGGTGTACGACCGGGTGTTCGCGGAGGTGTTCGGCGCGGCGGCGGGCGAGGTCGACGAGCCGGGCGGGCCTGACCGAGGTCGGCCCCGCCCCCGCGCCGCCGTCGACGACGACGAGGCGGGTCCTTCGCTCGGCCGGGCGCGCGCCGACGTCCGGCTGGGAGGAGAGCAGCCGCAGTCCGCCGTCGACGACCAGCCGGCGGCTCTGCCGGCCGTCGACGACACCGAGCGGCTGCACGACGTGCACTTCGCGCGCTGCACCCCTGAGGAGCTGCAGCTGCTCGCCGCGCTGGTCAGCCGGCTCCCCGTCGAGGTGCCGCTTCGCGAGACGCGGCGCTCTCGGCGCCATCCGCGCGGACGCCGCATCGACGTCCGCGCGAGTGTGCGGGCAGCGAGGTCGACGGCGGGGGACCCGGTCCGGCTGGTACGCCGCAAGCGACGCCAGCGCCCGCGTCGGCTCGTCCTCATCGCGGACGTGTCGGGGTCGATGCAGCCGTACGCGCGGGTGTACCTGCATCTGATGCGTGGGGCGGTCCGATCCCTCGACGCAGAGGCCTTCGTGTTCGCGACGCGGCTGACACGCCTGACTCGTCTCCTCAGCTACGGCAGAACTGACCAGTCCTATGCCGCAGTTGCGGCAGGAGCCCCGGACTGGTCGGGCGGCACCAGGATCGGGGCGGCGCTGGCCGCGTTCCTCGACCAGCACGGCCGACGCGGGCTGGCCCGCGGCGCGGTGGTCGTCATCGTCTCCGACGGCTGGGAGCACGGGTCGCCAGAGGTGCTGCGCGAATCGATGGAACGCTTGTCCCGCCTCGCGAATCACGTCGTCTGGGTCAACCCGCGCGTGGCGGCCGCGGGCTTTCGCCCGCTCACCGGCGGGATGGCAGCCGTGCTGCCCTATGTTGACTCGCTGGTCAGCGGGCACTCGGTGCGCGCCGTCGAGGAGGTCCTGCGCGCGATCCGTGACGGACGCCCGACGTGATCCCTCGCGATGCGTGGCGGTGATGACTTTTCCGACATAGAGTCCGGCCACAGCCTGCCAACCACGATGGAGTGGCCATGGTCCGGATCAGCGTCAACGTCGACGGTGTCCGCCACGAGGACGACGTGGAGCCGCGGCTCCTGCTCGTGCACTGGCTTCGTGACTCGCTCGGCAAGGGCGGCACCCCGATCGGGTGCGACACCTCCAACTGCGGGACCTGCACGGTCCTCATCGACGGCCGCAGCGCGAAGTCGTGCAGTGTCCTCGCCGTCCAGGCAGACGGCACTCGGGTCACCACGATCCAGGGGCTGGCCAACGGGGAATGGCATCCGGTCCAGACGGCCTTCAGGGAGTGCCACGGGCTGCAATGCGGCTACTGCACCCCTGGCATGGTGCTCGCGGCGGTCGACCTGCTCTCGGAGAACCCGACCCCGACAGAGCAGGAGATCCGTGAGGGGCTCGAGGGCAACCTCTGTCGCTGTACCGGGTATCAGAACATCGTGAAGTCCGTCCAGGCCGCGGCTGCCGCGATGGCGGAGGGGGCGGAGCGATGACCGAGACCGTCGAGCGCGCGACCGCGATCGGCAGCCCCGTCCGTCGCAAGGAGGACGCGCACCTGCTGACCGGCGCGACGCAGTGGACCGACAACCTCACCGTCGGCGGTGAGCTGCACATGGAGATCCTTCGCAGCCCGGTCGCGCACGCGCGGGTCGCACGGCTGGACGTCTCGGCGGCGCTGCAGCGCCCTGGCGTGGTCGCGGCGTTCGGGGCGGCGGAGCTCGGGGACCTCAACGGCAAGATCCCCTGCGTGTGGCCGGTGACCGACGACATCGTGATGCCGGACTTCCCAGCGCTCGCGACGGACGAGGTCCGCCACGTCGGCGACTGCGTCGCCGTCGTGCTGGCGACCAGCCGCTACGCGGCTGCGGACGCTCTGGACGCGATCGACGTCGACTACGACGAGCTGCCGGCGGTCGTCGACATGGAGGCGGCGCTCGCGTCGGGGTCGCCGCTCGTGCACGGCGCCGCGGGCACGAACAAGTGCTACACCGCCACGCTCACCGGTGGCGACTACGCCGCCGCCAAGGCCAAGGCCGACGTCGTCGTGTCGCGCCGATTCGTCCAGCAACGGCTCATCCCGTCCCCGATGGAGCCCCGCGCGGTCATCGCCTCCCCGCTCGGTGCGACGGGCGAGATCACGCTGTGGTCGTCCACGCAGATCCCGCACATCGTGCGCGTGCTGCTGTCCCTCACGACCGGGATCCCGGAGAACAAGCTGCGCATCATCGCTCCCGACGTCGGGGGCGGCTTCGGCTCGAAGCTGCAGTACTACCGCGAGGAGCTGCTCGCGACCGTCATCGCGAACAAGCTCGGCCGTCCGGTGCGGTGGACGGAGAGCCGCAGCGAGAACACCGTGGCCACCCACCACGGCCGCGACCAGATCCAGGACATCGAGATCTGCGCGAAGAGCGACGGCACCATCCTCGGTCTGAAGGTCGACCTCCTCGCGAACATGGGGGCCTACCTGCAGATCATCACCCCCGGCATCCCGCTGCTCGGCATGTTCATGTACAACGCGATCTACAAGATGGAGGCACTGGACTTCCGGTGCACCGGCGTGTTCACGACGACGACGCCGACCGACGCCTACCGGGGTGCTGGGCGCCCGGAGGCGACGTACGCGATCGAGCGCATCGTCGACGAGCTCGCGGCCGAGCTCGGGCGGGAGCCCTTGGAGCTGCGCAAGCAGAACTGGATCAGGCACGAGGAGTTCCCCTTCACCACGATCGCGGGCCTGACCTATGACAGCGGCAACTACGAGGCGGCGACCGACCGCGCCGTCGAGCTGTTCGGATACGACGCGCTGCGCGCGGAGCAGGCCAAGCGCCGGGCCGACAACGACCCGGTACAGCTGGGGATCGGCATCTCGACCTATACCGAGATGTGCGGCCTTGCGCCGTCGCGCGTCCTGGCGTCACTGAAGTACGTCGCCGGCGGCTGGGAGAGCTGCACGATCCGCGTGCTCCCGCTCGGCAAGGTCGAGCTCATCACGGGGACCTCACCCCACGGCCAGGGCCACGAGACGTCATGGAGCCAGATCGCCAGCGACTACCTCGGGATCCCGGTCGAGGACATCGAGGTGGTGCACGGCGACACCGGCCGGGCCCCGTACGGCATGGACACCTATGGCTCGCGCTCACTCGCCGTGGGGGGTCAGGCCATCAAGCGGGCGGCGGAGAAGGTCGTCGACAAGGCCCGGGTGATCGCTGCTCACCAGATGGAGGCCAACCCGGACGATCTCGAGTTCGTCGACGGCGCCTTCCGCGTCAAGGGCGACCCCGAGAAGTCGACGACGATCCAGGCCGTGGCTTTCGAGGCGTTCTCCGCGCACAACCTGCCCGACGGCATGGACCCGACGCTGTCCGGTGAGGCCACGGTCGATCCGGCCGACTTCTCCTTCCCGCACGGGACCCATCTGTGCGCTGTCGAGGTCGACACCGAGACGGGCCTGGTCCGTATCCGCTCGTACGTCGCCGTCGACGACATCGGCCGCACGATCAACCCGATGATCGTCGAGGGTCAGGTCCATGGGGGCATCGTCCAGGGCATCGGGCAGGCCCTCTTCGAGGGCGCGGTGTACGACAGCAACGGGCAGCTCCTCACGGCCTCCCTCGCCGACTACCTGCTGCCCAGCGCGGCCGACCTGCCGAACCTGGTCACCGACCGCACGGAGACGCCGTCGACCACGCACCCCTTGGGCACCAAGGGCGTCGGGGAGGCGGGGACCATCGCCTCGACCCCGGCGGTCATGAACGCGGTGGTGGACGCCCTGCGCCCGCTCGGCGTGACCGACGTCCTCATGCCCGCGTCACCGCAGAACGTGTGGAGAGCCATCCAGGCGGCCCAGGGAGGTGCGGCATGATCCCGGCCTCGTTCGACTACGTCCGCGCGTCGACCGTCGCGGAGGCGGTCTCGGCGCTCGCCTCCGGTGGGGAGGACGCGAAGGTCCTCGGCGGCGGCCAGTCGTTGATGCCCCTCCTTCGGACCCGCCTCGCCGCGCCCAGCGTGCTCGTGGACTGCAGCCGGGTCGCCGAGATGCAGGGGGTGCGCGACGACGGTGACGCCCTCGTCGTCGGCGCGGGGACGACGCACCACGCCGTGCTCCACGACCCCCTGGTCCGCGAGCACGCCCCGCTGGTCGCGGCCGCGACGGCCACCGTCGCCGACCCGGCCATCCGGCACCGCGGGACCTTCGGGGGCTCCCTCGCCCATGCCGACCCGGCCGGGGACCTGCCGGCCGTCGCGGTGGCGCTCGACTTCGCGTTCCTCGCCCAGGGCCCGTCCGGCCAGCGCACGATCGCCGCCAAGGACTTCTTCGTCGACTACTTCACGACGTCCTTGGCCGCCGACGAGGTCCTGGTGTCGGTGCGGGTGCCCAAGCTCGGCGCTGGGTGGGGGTACGACTACCAGAAGTTCCACCGCACCGCCCAGGCGTGGGCGATCGTCGGCGTCGCCGCGGCGGTCCGTCGCTCGAACGGGTCGATCGCCGAGGCCCGCCTGGGGCTGACCAACATGGGGGCGACCCCGATCCGTGCGGCATCGGTCGAGGCGGCGTTGGCCGGCGTGGCGGCGACCACGGACGGGGTGCGGGCGGCGGCGGCGCACGCGGCGGACGGCACGCACCCGACGAGCGACCTGCACGCCGACGCGGCGTACCGGGAGCACCTCGCCCGGGTACTGACCCGCCGCGCCGTCCTCGCCGCCGCTGGCGCCTGAGGCCCATCGACGCCGAGAACGGGCACAGGCTTCCTGCGGTTTCTGCATCCGCCGCGGCTTCGCCGCGAGCTCCCTACGAAACCTCCGGAACCCTGCGCCCGTTCTCGACTGAGGGCCGCGCCGCCGCTGGCTCCTGAGGCCCATCGGGGCCGAGAACGGGCACAGGCTTCCTGCGGTTGCTGCATCCGCCGCGGCTGTCGCTGCGAGCTCCCTAGGAAACCTCCGGAACCGTGTGCCCGTTCGAGGCGGCGGGCCGAGCAGGTGGGGCTACGGTTCGCGGGTGACGTCGGCGGGGTCCTTGTCGGGGCGCAGGCCGCGCCAGCTCGGGTGGCGCAGGCGTCCGGCCGAGGTCCACTCGCCGTAGGAGACCTCACCGACCAACAGGGGCTCGACCCACACGGCGTCGCGCGCGTCCTCGCGGGGCAGCGCGGTGGCGAAGGGTGGGGTGGGCCGCCGCAACGGCTCGAGCGCCTCGCCCAGGGCGGCGAGGGCGGCGTCGCTGAAGCCGGTGCCGACGTGCCCGACGTAGTCCAGGCCGGCGTCGCCCCGCACGCCCAGCAGGAGCGAGCCGATCCGGCCGGCCCGCCCGCCCTGCCCCGGTCGCCATCCGCCCACCACGACCTCCTGCATGCGCACGTGCTTGACCTTCAACCACGAGGTTGAGCGCCGTCCGGGCAGGTAGTGGGAGTCCCGCCGCTTGGCCACCACGCCCTCGAGCCCGGCCGCCTTGCTGGCCTCCAGCGCGGCGCTCCCTGCTCCCGCGAAGGCGGGTGGGACGTCCCAGGACCCGGTGGGCACCAGACGTTCCAGGGCGGTCCTGCGGGCGTCGTAGGACTCGTCGAGCAGGGAACGCCCGTCGAGCCAGAGCAGGTCGAAGGCGAGGAAGGTCACGGGGACGGTCGCGGACAGCCGGCGGACGGCTCCGGGGTCGACCACGTGCATGCGCTGCTGGAGCAGGCCGAAGTCCGGCCGGCCGGCGGCCCCGGCGGCGACGAGCTCGCCGTCGACGATCGCCCCCCGACCGCGCAGGCTGTCGGCCACCGCCTGGACCTCCGGGTAGGTGGGAGTGATATCCCGGTCGTTTCGGCTGAGGGCCCTCGCGCGGCCGTCACGGACGTACACGACCGCGCGCACGCCGTCCCACTTCATCTCGAATGCCCAGGCGGCCTCGGCCGCGCCCTTGGGCAGCTCGCCCGCCGTCGCCAGCATCGGCCGGATGAGCGAGGGCATCTCGGGGCTCACCGCTCGATCATCGCCGCTGCTCGCACGCGCGTCGGCCGGGTCCTCCGCAGACACGCTCACCCGATCGGGGCATCGCCTGCTCCCGGCTCGGCTGTCGAGATCACCTCCAGGCCCCCGCTCGCCGCCGCGGCGAGCTCCTCGACGAGCGCGGCGTCCATCTCCCCGGCCGGATGGGCGTGGCGTCGCGGGGACCGGGTCGGGGCCGGGAGGGGTGCTCGTGCGCTCGAACCGCCTGGCCCGGCCGCTCGGCGCGGCCGCGGCGGTCGTCGGGCTGCTCGTCGTCGGGTACGGCTGGCGCGTCCAGGCGACGTACGCCCTGCACGGGCCTGGCGGGCTCGCGACGACGGGGGGCAGCCTCGCGGCGCTCGCCGGCGCCTACCTGTGCCTGCTCTGCCTGCTCATCGTGGCCCGGGTGCCGGCGCTCGAGCGCCGGGTCGGCCAGGAGGTCCTCGTCGCCTGGCACCGTCGGCTCGCGCCGTGGGCCCTCGTCCTCATCGGCCTGCACGTCGTGCTGGTGAGCGTCGGGTACGCCCGCGCGGCCCGGGTCGACCTCGCGCACGAGGTCTGGAGCCTGGTCACCGGCTACCCGTGGATGCTCCCCGCGGCCGCGGCATTCGTCGCGATGGTGAGCCTCGGGGTGGTGTCCTGGCGCCCGCTGCGGCGGCTGATGAGCTACGAGACCTGGTGGGTCAGCCACCTGTACTTCTACCTCGCGGTCGGCCTCGCCTTCGGCCACCAGGTCACCAACGGCACCGTCTTCCCCGGCCACGACCTGGCCCGCTGGGCGTGGACCGGGCTCTACCTGGTGGTCGCAGCCGCGCTCGTCGGCTACCGCGTCGTCCTTCCGGTCCTTCGCTCGACCCGGCACCGGCTGCGGGTCGCCGCCGTCGTCCGGGAGTCGCCCCAGGTGGTGAGCGTGTACGTCTCCGGTCGGGACCTGCACGCGCTGCGCGCGCGTGGCGGGCAGTACTTCGGCTGGCGCTTCCTGACCCGAGAGTGGTGGTGGCAGGCGCACCCGTACTCGCTGTCCGCGGCGCCGGACGGCCGTACCCTGCGCATCACGGTCAAGGGGCTCGGGGACCACAGCCACGACCTCGCCCGGCTCCGCGTCGGGACACGGGTGCTGGCCGAAGGCCCGTACGGCGTGTTCACCGCCGACACCCGCAGCAGTGACAGCGTGGTCGCGATCGCCGGAGGGGCCGGGATCGCGCCGATACGTTCGCTGCTCGACGAGCTGCCCCCCGGCGTCAGCGTGACCCTGCTCTTCCGCGTGCCGCGCGTCGACTCGGCGCCCTTGCGCGCCGAGCTCGAGGCGCTGGTGACGGCGCGCGGGTGGCGCCTCTGGTACCTCGAGGGGGACCGCAGCCAGCACCCGCTGGACGCCGCCGAGCTCCAACGGCTGGCGCCGGAGATCCGCCGGGCCGACGTGTACGTCTGCGGGCCGGAGTCCTTCTCCACGGCCGTCTTCGACGCCGCCCGCCGGCTCGGGGTGCCCGAGCAGCGGCTCCACCACGAGTCGTTCGCGATGGTCTGAGGTGGTCGTCGTGACGAGGTCGTCGGTGAGCGCATCATGAGGCGGGCCCTGCTCGTCTCCGCCGGCACCGTGGCGGGCGTCGCCGCCGTGCTGTCGTACTCCCCTGCGTCCCCGACCCTGGTGGACACTTCCTCGGCCGGGCCGCTGCATGTGGGAACGGTCGGGGACGGACCGCCGGCCGTCCTGCCCGCCGGGCCCTCGCCCTCGCCGTCACCCGTCACGACGCACGCCGCCAAGGCCAACGCGAAGGCGACGAAGCCCACGGCGTCCGCCCACCGAAGCGCGCGGGCCAAGCCCGCGCGATCCTCCCCGCGAACGTCAGCTGCGCCGAGCCCGGTGAGCGGGGGCCCGCTCACCTCCAAGCCCGCCTCGAAGCCGTCGTCGACGCCCACGGCATCGACGTCATCGCCGAAGGCCTCCCCCAAGCACTCACCGAAGCCATCGCCCAAGCCGACGCCGAAGCCGACGCCGAAGCCGACGCCGAAGCCGAAGCCGAAGCCCACCCCGACGCCGTCTCCGACGCCGACGACCAAGACCTTCACCGTGTCGGTGCAGATGCACTACGGAACGATCACCGTCACCCTGACCACGGTGTCCGGGCAGTTCTTCGACGTGCACGGCACGGCCAACGCGTCCAGCCAGCACTCGCGGGAGATCGACGCCCAGGCGCTGCCCGTGCTGCGCGAGGAGGCCCTGGCGGCGAAGTCGGCCAACATCGCCAACGTGTCGGGGGCGACGTTCACCTGCAACGCCTACAAGCAGGCGCTGTCGGCCGCGATGTCGCAGGCCGGCCTCTGATCCCCGCCTCGCGCGGCTCTGTGATCATGCGGTCGTGACCTGGCAGGCGGCGACCCGCGAGATCGACGTGTGGAGCACGACGGTGCGCCTCGACGTCCGGGGCGAGACGGTGGCGCGAGCGCCGGGCGCCTTCGACCGCGTGGGTGCCTTCCTCGACGACGTGGACGCCTGGTTCTCGACCTTCCGGGACGACACCCCCGTCCACCTGATCCGCAGCGGCCGGCTGGCCGAGGAGGACGCGCCTGCCATCGTGCGCCAGGTGCTAGCCGCGTGCCGGATCGCGCGCGACCTCACTGCGGGCGCGTTCGACCCGTGGGCCGTACCGGGCGGGGTCGATCCGAGTGGCTACGTCAAGGGCTGGGCGGCCGCCCGGGCGTGCACGATGCTGCGCGAGGCCGGGTTCGCCAACGTCTCGGTCAACGCCGGCGGTGACGTGGTCTGCCGGGGCGCGGCGGCGCCGGGGGAGCCGTGGCGGATCGGCGTACGGCATCCGGTCGAGACGGACAAGGTGGCCCGGGTGGTCGAGGTCCACGACGGGGCGGTGGCGACGTCGGGGACCTACGAGCGCGGTCTGCACGTCATCGACCCCGCCACCGGCCGGCCGGCCGCCGATGTCGTCTCGGCGACCGTGGTCGGGCCCGACGGTGGTCTCGCCGACGCCGCCGCCACCGGCCTGGTGGTGGCCGGGGTGGCCGGCCTCTCCTGGCTGCCGCGGTTCCCCGGGCAGTGGTCGGCGTACGTCGTCGTCGGCGACACCGCCACCTTCACCGGCCCGGCCTTCTCCTGACCCACCCTGCTCCCGTCCTTTCCGAATGAACGCGGCGTTCCTCCAATAGGTCCGAAGGAACGCCGCGTTCATTCGGATCAACGGGCGCCCTGGTCGGGTGGGGAAGCGCGGTGGGGGCTGGCGGGGATGATGGTCTGGTACTACCTTGTGAGACATGGAACCGGGTGAGGCACGATTGCCGCTCACCCAGCTGCGTCGAGGGGTCCTGGAGTTCTGCGTGCTCTCACTGCTGCGGGACGAGGAGCTGTACGGCTTCGACCTGGTCCGGCGGCTCTCCGACGTCGACGGCATGGTCACCAGCGAGGGCACGATCTACCCCCTGCTCTCACGCCTGAGGCGGGACGGCTGGGTCAAGACGTCGTGGCGGGAGTCGGAGTCCGGCCCGCCCCGCCGGTACTACGCGCTGACCCCGTCCGGGCGTACGGCACTCGCGGGATTCGTCGAGGAGTGGCGCCGCTTCCGCGACGCCGTCGAGACGTTCTTGGGCACGGAGGACACCACATGAACGAGACGGATCGCACCGATCGCCTGGTCGACGACTACCTGCGTCGGCTCGAGAAGGCGGCGTACGCGCTGCCGCCCGGACGCCGCGCCGAGCTCGTCCTCGAGATCCGTGACCACATCGTCGAGGCACGGGCCAGCGCTGATGGCGCGACCGACGAGGCCTGGACCCGCACCTTGCTCGATCGGCTGGGGACGCCGGAGGAGATCGTGGCTGCGGCGACCGACGGACAGCAACCCCCTCCCCAGCATCAGTCCGTGCCACCTCCGACAGCGACAGAGGCGGCGGCGCCTCCTCCGCCGGTCACGGAGGCTGCCCCGCCGACGCCGCCTCCTCCGCCGGTGACAGAGACTGCGCCACCGACGGCGCCGCCGCCAGCGGTTCAGGGGTCTCACGTGTCCACGGCGGCGCGATGGGGAGGCCTGGAGATCGCTGCGGTCGCGCTTCTGGCCGTGGGCGCCTTCGTCCTCCCCGGGGTGGGGTCGCTGATCGGGCTCCTGCTTGCCTGGGTGTCCTCGGCGTGGACCACCGGCGAGAAGCTCCTCGCCTCAGCCGTCGTCGCGCTGGGGACGGCAGTGCCGCTGCTGGCCCTGCGCGCCGTCCTGAGTGACTTCCGGATGGGGGCGCCCGTGATGTCCAGCTTCAGCGTGTCCGGCGGACTCGGGCTCTACCCCGTGGTGATCCTGCTCGCCGGCCTGACAGGGCCGCTTGCGGCGGGATTCCTCGCGATCAGGCTGAGCGGCCGCCGCTGACCCCGCCGACGCGGAGGTCGACGCCAGTCAGTCGTTGGCGTGCAGGGCGGCGTTGAGCCCGCCCCAGTCGCCGGTACGCGCGATCGCCTCGACCCGTCCGGTCGTGGAGTTGCGTCGGAACAGCAGTCCGTCGCGACCGGAGAGCTCGGCCGCCTTCAGCGTCGAGCCGTCCGGCAGGGCGACCTTGGTGCCCGCAGTGACGTACAGCCCGGCCTCGACGACGCAGTCGTCGCCGAGGGAGATGCCGATCCCGGCGTTGGCGCCCACCAGGCAGCGCCGCCCGATCGACACGACGTGCCGGCCACCGCCGGAGAGCGTCCCCATCACCGACGCGCCGCCGCCGATGTCCGAGCCGTCGCCGACGACCACCCCGGCCGAGAGGCGTCCCTCGACCATCGAGGCACCCAGCGTCCCCGCGTTGTAGTTGACGAACCCCTCGTGCATCACGGTCGTCCCCGAGGCGAGGTGGGCACCAAGCCGGACGCGGTCGGCATCTGCGATCCGTACGCCCTCCGGCACGACGTAGTCCACCATCCGCGGGAACTTGTCCACGCCGTGCACCGTCAGCGGGCCGTCCGCCCGCAGCCGCAGCCGGACGTTCTCGAAGCCGGCGACCGCGCACGGCCCCGCGGAGGTCCACACCACGTTGGCGAGCAGGCCGAAGACGCCCTCGAGGTTCGCCTCGTGCGGGGCGAGGAGGCGGTGGGAGAGCAGGTGCAAGCGCAGGTACACGTCGGCCGCGTCGAGCGGCGCATCGTCGAGGGCGGACACCGTGTGCAGGCGGCGTACCTCCACCCCGCGCCGCTCGTCCGCACCCACCAGGGCATCGAGCCCGTCGACGTCGGGGGTGTCGAGGCCGAGCGCCGGCGAGGGGTACCACGCGTCGAGCAGCGCGCCGTCGGCGCCGTACGTCGCGACGCCGTGAGCTGAGGCGGAGCGGGAGGTCACGCGGGCTAACGTAGGCGATGTGGCGGACCAGGGGAGCGTGGGCGACGGCGTGGTCCGCTTCAAGGCGTTGTGCATCGACGCGCGGGACCCGGTCGCGGTCGCCACGTTCTGGGCGACGGCCCTCCACCTGCTCGCCGACCAGCTCGACGACGGCGACATCGTGCTGCGTGGCCGTACGTCGACCGACGACGTGTGGCTCAACCACGTCGACCCCGTCCCCGCCGAGCAGCGGGTCGCCCTGACGGTGGGCGGGGACGCGCAGCTGGTGTCGGACCTGGTCGCCCTGGGCGGGGGCGTGCTGCGCGGGCGCGAGGAGCCGACGGATCCGTGGGCGCTGCGCGACCCGGAGGGCGGGGTTCTCTACGTGGTGCCCGACGAGCGCGGTCTGCGCGAGGTGATGGTCGATGCCGCGGACCCCGAGGCGTTGGCGCGGTGGTGGGCGGCGATGCTCGGCGGGGTGGCGGCGGCGGCCTCGGGGGGCGGGTGGTACGTCGCCGACGTACCGGCAGCCCCGTTCGCCGCGCTGCGCTTCGTCGCCGGCGGGGGCCAGCGCCAGGCCAAGATCCGGACCCACTGGGACGTCGACGGCGACTACGAGGACGTGCTCGCCCGCGGCGCCACCCTGGTCCGACGCCGTGACGACGAGATCGACTGGGACATCTGCGCGGACCCCGAGGGCAACGAGTTCTGCGTGTTCGCCGAGGAACGGCCTTGACCGATCTGGACGCCGACGCCGACGTCGTCACGCTCACGGCGGCCCTCGTCGACATCCCCTCCGAGAGCCACCACGAAGGACCGCTGGCCGACGCCGTCGAGGCTGAGCTGCGGACCAGACCCTGGCTGGACGTGGTCCGCGACGGCGACACCGTGGTCGCCCGGACCCGGCTGGGGTGTGGCGAGCGGGTGGTCTTCGGGGGTCACCTCGACACCGTGCCGGCAGCCGGCAACCTGCCGTCGCGCCTGGACGGGGATCTCCTGTACGGCCTCGGGTCCTGCGACATGAAGGGCGGGGTCGCCGTCATGCTGCGCCTGGCGGCGACGGTGGCCGAGCCGGTGCGCGACGCGACGTACCTGTTCTACGAGGCCGAGGAGGTGGAGGCGGAGTTCAACGGGCTGCTCCGCCTCGCCCGTACCTCCCCCGACCTGCTCGTGGGCGACCTCGCGGTGCTGCTCGAACCGACGTCCGCTGGTGTCGAGGGGGGGTGCCAGGGCACGCTGCGCGTGGAGGTGCGCGTCCCCGGCCGCCGCGCCCACACCGCGCGGGCGTGGATGGGCGAGAACGCCGTCCACGCCGCCGCCCCCGTCCTCGAGCGGCTGCGCGCGTACGTCCCCCGGGAGCCCGAGGTGGACGGCCTGACCTACCACGAGGGGCTGCAGGCGGTCGGGATCCGCGGCGGGGTCGCCGGGAACGTGGTGCCCGACGAGTGCGTCGTCACCGTCAACCACCGCTTCGCCCCCGACCGTACGCCGGATCAGGCCGCGGCCCACGTGCGCGAGGTCTTCGCCGACTGGGAGGTCCGGGTCGTCGACGTCGCGGGAGGCGCGCGGCCGGGGCTCACGCTGCCGGCCGCCGAGGCCTTCGTCGAGGCCGTCGGTGCGACGCCCCGCGCGAAGTACGGCTGGACCGACGTGGCGCGCTTCGCCGAGCTGGGCATGCCGGCGCTGAACTACGGGCCGGGCGACCCGATGCTCGCGCACACCCCGCAGGAGCACGTACCGCTGGCCCAGCTGCGCACGTGCGAGGAGCGCCTGCGCGCCTGGCTGACCACCAGCTGACCACCAGCTGCCCCCCCCTGCAGTCAGGAATGAACGCGGCGTTCCTCCAATAGGTTCGGGAGAACGCCGCGTTCATTCCAAGACATGCGGAGGGTGTGCGATCCGAAAGAGGCGTCCCGCTCGGGCCGGGCAGCCTCCGGCGCCGGTCCAGCCGGCGCGGGTTCAGGCGGCGCGGGTTCAGGCGGCGCCGGTTCAGGCGGCCTTGATGGCGCTGATGTCGAGGGTGATCTTCACCTTCTCGCCGACCAGGAGGCCGCCGGTCTCGAGGGCGGCGTTCCAGGTGAGGCCGAAGTCCTTGCGGTTGATCTGCGTCTCGCCCGAGAAGCCGACCCGGGTGTTGCCGAAGGGGTCCACGGCCTGCCCCTCGACCTCGACCTTGATCTCCACGGGCTGGGTGACGCCGTGGATGGTGAGGTCGCCGACGAGCACGTAGTCCTCGCCGTCCGGGCGGACCTCGGTCGAGGCGAAGGTGAGGGTCGGGTACTTCTCGACGTCGAGGAAGTCGGGGCTCTTGACGTGGCCGTCGCGCTGCTCGTTGCCGGTGGTGAAGCTCGTCGCGTCGATCGTCGCGGTCGCGGTGCTGTTGGCCGGGTTCGTCCCGTCGAGCACGAGCTGGCCCTCGAAGCCGGCGAAGGACCCGCGGACGGTGGCGATCCCCGCGTGGCGCACCGAGAAGCCGAGGCGGCTGTGTGCGGCGTCGATCGTCCAGGTGCCGGTCAACTGGGTGGTGGTGGTGGTGACGGTCATCGAAGGCTCCTCGGAGGTCACTGGTTGTGTATTCAACTTTATATCACTCAACTACTTGAGGCGTCAACTGATTCCCTCGGCCGGTCCCGTCGTCCGCCCGGGCCGAGGCTGGGTAGCGTGACCGCGTGGCCACTGACCCGGCACCCGACCCCGCGACCGCCCCGGGCCCGGTCGACCCCGACGACCTGCCGGTGGAGCAGCACCGCGGGCCGGTGACGCTGCGGCGCCGGATGGTCGAGTCGACCACCACCGACCAGCGACTGCTCGACAGCCGCGGGCCCAGCGACTGGGTCCACACCGACCCCTGGCGGGTCCTGCGGATCCAGTCGGAGTTCGTCGAGGGCTTCGGCATGCTCGCGGAGCTCGGCCGGGCGGTGAGCGTGTTCGGCTCGGCCCGTACCCACCGGCACGACCCCGAGTACGCCCTCGGGGTCCGCCTCGGCGCGGCGCTGGCCAACGCCGGCTACGCCGTCATCACCGGCGGCGGCCCCGGCACGATGGAGGCGGCCAACCGCGGGGCCTGCGAGGCCGGCGGTACCTCCGTCGGCCTCGGGATCGAGCTGCCCTTCGAGCAGGGCCTGAACCCGTGGGTCGACATCGGGATCAACTTCCGCTACTTCTTCGCGCGCAAGACCATGTTCGTCAAGTACGCCCAGGGCTTCGTGGTGACGCCCGGCGGCTTCGGCACCCTCGACGAGCTGTTCGAGGCCCTCGTGCTGGTGCAGACCCGCAAGGTGACCTCGTTCCCGATCGTCCTGCTCGGGACGTCGTACTGGCGCGGTCTGGTCGACTGGATGCGCGACACCGTGCTGGAGAGCGGCAAGGTGAGCCCGCCCGACCTGACCCTGCTCCACCTGACCGACGACGTCGACGAGGCGGTGGCCTTCATCCAGGCGAGCGAAGCCGACCGCTCGCACAAGGAGGTCGACGAGCTCGCCTCCCTGCACGCGCTGCAGGTCGCCGAGGAGAGTGCCATGTACACCAACGGCCTGGGCGCCGAGGACCTCGGACCGAGCAGGGGAGAGGCCGGCTACGACCGGCGCCGTACGCCGTGACCGCCCTGTGCGTCTTCTGCGCGTCCTCGACCCGCATCGACGCGCGCCACCTGGACGTCGCGTCCGCGGTGGGTACGGAGATCGGGCGGCGGGGGTGGACGCTCGTCAGCGGCGGCGGCAGCGTCGGCTCCATGGGCGCGCTCGCGCGAGCGGCCCGCTCGGCGGGCGCCCGCACCGTCGGGGTCATCCCGAGGGCCCTGGTCGACCTCGAGGTGGCCGACCACGACGCCGACGAGCTGGTCGTCACCGATGACATGCGTTCCCGCAAGGCGGCGATGGAGGCGCGCTCGGACGCGGTGCTCACGCTGCCCGGCGGCCTCGGCACGCTGGAGGAGCTGTTCGAGACCTGGACCGCGCGCAGCCTCGGCATGCACGCGCGCCCGGTGGTCGTGCTCGACCCGTTCGGCACGTACGCCGCGCTGCGCAGCTACGTGGACCGGCTGGTGGAGCAGGCCTTTGTGCACCCCGAGGCACTCGGCGCCCTGTCCTGGGCCGCCGAGGTGAGCGAGGCCTTCGCGCTCCTGGGGGCGGGCCTGGCCCCCGGGCCGACGCCCCCGGCGCCCACCGCGGTGTCGGCCGAGGACCTGCTGGAGTTCGAGCCCTGACCTCGGTCAGGCAGAACCCGATGCCCTGACCTCGGTCAGGCGGGACCCGATGCCCTGACCTCGGTCAGGCGGTCTTGGCCGGCGACGCCTTCGGGCTCGCGTACGGGGCTTCGCCATTCGGGCCGCCCCACCCGTGGCGGTTGCCCGGGCCCATCCACCGCGGCGCCGTCTGACGCAGCTTCGACAGGTCCGGGACGGTGAGCACGAGACGAGCGGTCGGGGACGAGCTCCCCTGCACCCGGCCCAGCACCAGCACCAGCGCACCCTTGGCCGGGGCCGATCCGGAGGGAGCGGTGGAGGGTGCGGCCGAGCTGCCCGGCTTCGTGCCGCCCAGCCGCCACCTGAGCCCGGGAGCGAGGTAGCGGGTGTCGCCCCCCGTCGACCAGGTCGTGCTGAACCCGTCGCTGCTGCGCACGGTGAGGTGCCCGCCGCCCACCGCGGACACCGTGCCCCGCTGCACCTCGACGTCCACCGTCTTGCCGTCCGGGGTCTGCACCGTGACGGTGCCGTGCAGCACCGCGCCGCCCACCGGGCCGCCGCCCATGAGACCGCCGCCCATGAGGCCGCGCCAAAGCGGGCCACGACCCATCGGACCCATCAGGTGCGGACCGCCGTTGGGCGCATTCGAGGTCGACGGCTGGCTCGAGCGTGTCCGCGTGGCCTGCAGCCCGGCGAGCTGGTCGAGGGCCTGCATCTCGACGCTGTCCCCCGAACCGCTGGCCGCGGCCACCCGGCTCGTCGGGTGCCGTGCAGCTGAGGTGGCCACGACCCCGACGCCCGCGATGGTCGCGCCGGCGGCCACACCCGCGGCGAGGACGAGCGCGATGCGCGAACCAGTCACGACGGGTACCCCTCCCAGCCCGTTCGGCCCCCGACGAGCATGACGTCTTCGATGATGCGTCGAGTTCCCCGCCCTGCCCAGTCCGCCGGGCGGGTGAGCCTGCCCTGCGCCCTCGAGTCGGCCGCGGTCAGGCCAGGCCGCGGCGGGACACGGCCGGCGGCCGTACCCCCTGGATCGAGGCGACCATGTCCAGGGTCTCGCGCGTCTCACGGACGTTGTGCGCGCGGAACACGCGCGCGCCGAGCCAGGCCGAGACGGCGGTCGCCGCCAGGGTCCCGGTCAGTCGCTCCCCGACCGGCCGGTCGAGGGTCTCCCCGACGAAGTCCTTGTTCGACAGCGACACCAGCACGGGCCAGCCGGTCGCCACGAGCTCGGGCAGCCGCCGCGTCGCCTCCAGCGAGTGTCGGGAGTTCTTGCCGAAGTCGTGCCCTGGGTCGATGAGCACCGAGTCGGCCGGGACGCCGAGGGCGACCGCCCGCTCGGCCTCGGCGACCGTACGTCGCCGCACGTCGGCGACCACGTCGTCGTAGCCCACCCGGTGCGGGCGGGTGCGCGGCGTCGCACCGCCCGCGTGCGTGCAGACCAGGCCGACGCCGAACTCCGCAGCCACCTCCGCCAGGTGCGGGTCGAACCCGCCCCAGGCGTCGTTGAGCACGTCGGCGCCCGCCTCGCAGCACACGCGACCCACCTCGTGGCGCCATGTGTCCACGCTGATCACCAGGTCCGGGTGGCGCTGGCGTACGTCGGCGACGAAGCCGGCGGTCCGCTCGATCTCCTCGACCACCCCGACCTCGGCTCCCGGTCCCGCCTTGACCCCGCCGATGTCGACGAGGTCGGCGCCCTCCTCGACCGCGTGGTCCACTGCCTCGAGCGCCGCCTCCCGCGCGAAGGTCGCACCCTGGTCGTAGAAGGAGTCCGGCGTCCGGTTGACGATGGCCATCACCAGCAGGCGGTCCTCGGGGACCAGGCGCCCCCGCAGGCGCAGCGGCACGATGCACCCCTCCTCCTGGCCGCGGCGTCGCGCGGCGCTGTCCGTGGCACGATCCTCTCGTGACGTTCGTGTTCGTGCTGACCGGGATCGCGATCCTCGGTGTCGTCGCGTTCGTGGCGTCGGGCAGCGGGGACGGTCTCGAGCCCCCACGGCCGGACCGCCCGGGACCGTGGCTGCCCAGCGAGCGCCCGGTGAGCGGGCAGGACCTGCGGCAGGTGCGGTTCGGCGTGGCGTTCCGGGGGTACCGGATGGCCGAGGTGGACCGGCTGCTCGACCGGCTCGCCGAGGAGATCTCGCTGCGCGACGAGCTCATCGACGAGCTCGAGGCCCAACGCGGCAACGTGCCGCGGGAGCCCCGTGCCGACGGCTGAGCGTGCGGAGCTGCGCCTCGACGTGCACATCGACGCGGCCCCGGAGGCGGTGTGGGACGCCGTCGTCGACTGGGACCGTCAGGGCGAGTGGATGCTCGGGACGAGGGTGCGCGGCACGGTCGGAGGTGGCGTCGGGGTCGGTGGGCGTCTCGAGGCGTTCACCGGCGTGGGCCGGCTGGGCTTCCTCGACACCATGGTCATCACCGAGTGGGACCCGCCGCGCCGCTGTGTCGTCACCCACACCGGGAAGCCGGTGACCGGGACGGGGGTGTTCGAGGTGGTGCCCGAGGGCGGGGGTAGCCGCTTCCTGTGGGCCGAGCAGCTCGAGCTGCCGTACGGTCGGCTCGGTCGCCTCGCCTGGCCGATCGTCCGCCCGCTCGCCGCGGCGGGCGTCCGCCGCTCGCTGCTGCGCCTCGCCCGTTCGCTCGAGCACCCGACCGCGTGAGCGACCTCGTCGTCGGAGCCGACGGTCTGACCCGCTGCGCCTGGGGCGCGAGCGCCCCCGAGTACGTCGGCTACCACGACCACGAGTGGGGCCGGCCGGTGCGCACCGACGACGGGATGTACGAGCGGCTGGTGCTCGAAGCCTTCCAGTCGGGGCTGTCGTGGCTGACCATCCTGCGCAAGCGGGCGGCCTTCCGCGCGGCGTTCGCGGGGTTCGCGATCGAGGCGGTGGCCGGGTTCGGGCCGGCCGACCGCGACCGCCTGCTGGCGGACGTGGGGATCGTGCGCAACGGGGCCAAGGTCGACGCCGCGATCCACAACGCACGCGTGGCCCTCGAGCAGCCGGAGGGGCTCGCCTCGCTGCTGTGGTCCTTCGCGCCCTCGCCCCGCCCGCGACCGGTGTCGTTCGCCGAGGTACCCGCGAAGACGGCAGAGTCCACTGCCATGGCCAAGGAGCTGAAGCGGCGCGGCTTCGTCTTCGTCGGGCCGACGACCGCCTACGCCACCATGCAGGCCGCCGGCATGGTCGACGACCACCTGTCCGGCTGCCACGTCCGGCTCTGATGGCGACGACCGTGCGCGAGTCCGCCGGCTGATGCGCCTCGAGCGAGCGCGCGTGCGTCAGCGGCGCAGGCAGGCCTCGACCCAGCGGCTGGCACCGGGCTGCAGCGCTGCGGCATGCCGGTCGAAGAAGTCGGCCGCGACGGAGCCGACCCAGTCCTCCGGCAGCAGTTCGGGGGGCAGTGCCGGGTCGGTGAACAAGAACTTGCGCCACTCGTGGACCAGCTGGCTGCGCAGCGCGAAAGCGTCCTCGTCGGTGGCCGGCGGCGCGACGTCGTCCCCGACCAGCAGCGACGCCTCGTCGAGCCAGCGGGCGTACGCCGTCGCGAGCGCCTCGAGGTCCCACGCCGAGCGGACGAGCGCTCGCGCGTCCTCCGCCCGGGCCGACCCGAACCAGTGCACGTCCACCCCTTCCGAGTCCAGCAGCGCCGCCGCCTCGGGACTCCTTCGCGGAGCCACCCAGGTGTCGTCGCCGATCGGGGCGTAGCCGAGGAAGGTCATCCCCGCGCGCAGGCGCTCACGCGCTGACCGGCTCGCCGGGCGGGAGGTCACGACGAGGTCCCAGCGGCCGTCCCACTCGGGCGGGTCGGTGCGGAACACGCGCGCGACGGCGTCGTCGAGGCGGGCGACGGCCTTGGGCGTCAGCGCGTACCCGGGACCGCCCTCGAGCGTCATCGGGACGAGCCATCCCTGTCGGACCATCCGCGAGACCGCGGTGCGGACCGCCGGCGCGGCGATGCCGAGAGACCCGAGCAGGCGGACGAGGGAGGCGATGGGGGCGGTACCGCCTCTGCGGCGCAAATGGTCGCCGTAGAGGTCGAACAGAGCTGAGCGGGCGTGCACGCCGGTCAGTCTGCACCGCCGGTCACCGGCACGCCGGGCCGTGCGGGATAATGGGCGGGAGACCATCGACGCTGATCCGACCGCCTCCGGCCGGGCGCAGCACGCAGGAGGAAGGGGAACCAGATGGCGGCCATGAAGCCGCGTACCGGCGACGGCCCGCTCGAGGTCACCAAGGAGGGTCGCGGCATCGTCATGCGGGTTCCCCTCGAGGGTGGCGGCCGTCTGGTCGTCGAGCTGACCCCCGACGAGGCGACCAACCTCGGCGACGCGCTGAAGGCTGCTGTCGGCTGACCTGCAGGCCATCGGCCGGCTGGTCCGGCCGCCCGTGGAGGCCCTGAGACCCTCGCTGGTCCAGGGCCTTCACGTTGTCCTGGACCAGGGTGGGAGGGTGGTCCGCATGCCGGTGCCGGTCCTGAGCAGTGCCCCCGCCCTCGGGGCTCCCGCGACCGTGCTGGCCTGCCTGGTCAGCGGCGGCGACGCGCCCCGTCCCGCCCGCGGCGTCGCGAACGTCCTGCGGGCGGCGGGGGCGCCCGCGGAGGAGGTCCTGGTCGCGCACCTGGGCCGCGCACCCGCCGCCGGCCGGGCCGGGTCCGTGCTCGAGGTGCCCGTGCCCGAGGGAGCGCTGCGCCGCGTCCTGCTGGTCGGCACCGGCGACGGCGGGTCCGCTGCGATGCGCAGGGCCGGCGCGGCGGTGGGCCGCGCGACACGGGCCGACACCGGACCGCTTGCGGTCGCCGGTCTCGGGGGCGTCTCGGGGGAGGCGGTACGTGCCTTCGCGGAGGGGCTGGCGCTGGCCGCCTACGCCGTGCCGAAGGCCGGCGCCGCCCGGGCCCGGCCCCTCGAGGTCACCCTCGTCGGCGCCTACCCCGAGGCGCTGCGCCGAGCCGAGGTGACCGCGGGCGCCGTCCATCTGGCGAGAGACCTGGCCAACACCCCGTCCTCGACGAAGTCGCCGCAGTGGCTGGCGGAGCAGGCGGTCGCCGCCGCCGCCTCGGCCGGCCTGCGCGTGCGGGTGCGCGACGAGCACGAGCTCGCCGACGAGGGTTTCGGCGGCATCCTCGCCGTAGGCAGTGGATCGGTGCGCCCTCCCCGGCTCGTCGAGCTGGGCTACTCCCCCGGGGGACGGGTGCCTCACCTGGTCCTCATCGGCAAGGGGATCACCTTCGACAGCGGGGGCATCTCGCTGAAGCCGGCCGAGTCGATGGTGGCGATGAAGACCGACATGGCGGGGGCGGGCGCGGTCCTGGCGGTCCTCGCGGCGCTGCCGCGGCTCGGGATCCGGGCACGGGTCACCGGGCTGCTCGCCTGCGCGGAGAACATGCCCTCGGGCTCGGCGATGCGACCCTCCGACGTCATCCGTCACTACGGCGGGCGTACCAGCGAGGTGCTCAACACCGACGCCGAGGGCCGGCTCGTGCTCGCCGACGCCCTGGCCTACGCCGACGCCCGGCTGCGCCCCGACGCGATGATCGACATCGCGACCCTGACCGGCGCCGTCTCGATCGCGCTCGGCCGCCGTGACGCCGCCCTGTTCGCCACCCGGGACGCGCTGGCGCGAGCGCTCGAGCGGGCGGGGGAGGCGTCGGGGGAGCGGGTGTGGCGGATGCCCTTCGTCGAGGACTACCGGCCCGCCGTCGACTCCGACGTCGCGGACCTCTCCAACGTCGCCGCGAAGCCCGCCCGGTTCAGCGCCGGCACGATCCTGGCGGCCCTGTTCCTGCGCGAGTTCGCCGGGGACCGGCCCTGGGCGCACCTGGACATCGCCGGGACCGGGCGCAGCGACGCCGACACCGACGAGCTCACGCGGGGTGCCACCGGCTACGGCGTCCGGCTGCTGCTGCGCTGGCTGGAGTCGCTTCGCGTCTGACCGGTCATGTCTTGCGAGCCAGCAGGACGCCGTCGCCGACGGGGAGGAGCACCGGCACCACCGCCTCGCTGTCACGGACCAGTCGGGCCGTCTCGCGGACCGCGACCGTGTCCGGGTCGCGCTGCGCGGGGTCGGCCACGCGGTCGTGCCACAGCGCGTTGTCGAAGACCACCACACCACCGGGGCGCAGCAGGCGAAGCGACTCGGTGAAGTACTCCGGGTACTCCTGCTTGTCGCCGTCGACGTGGACGAGGTCGTAACCACCGTCGGTCAGACGGGGCAGCACCTCGAGGGCCCGGCC
Organism: Actinomycetes bacterium; assembly: GCA_035506535.1. Lineage (NCBI taxonomy): Bacteria > Bacillati > Actinomycetota > Actinomycetes > Actinomycetes bacterium. The sequence goes on from DATJPE010000029.1 coordinate 41,000, forward strand.
GGTGATGAGCCGGACTCGGTTCGGCGCGATCTCGGCCTCTCGGAAGGTCTCGCGGGCCAGTCGCTGGTGCTCGGCCTCGACGTCGACGCTGGTGAGCACGCCGTCCTCGCGCATCCCCCGGAGCAGCCACACCCCGGAGACGCCGGTGCCGGTGCCGATCTCCACGACGGCCCGGGCGTCCAGCAGCGCCGCCATGAAGCGCAGCAGCGCCCCGCTGCCCGACTCGACCGGCACACAGCCGACCTCGTCGGCGCGCTTGCGCGCGGCGAGGAGCACCTCGTCCTCGGGCAGGTACTGCTCGGCGTAGGTCCAGCTCTGGCTCAGGCTCCCGGGCACGGCGAGCAGCGTACGCGGGAACTTGCGTCCGGACAGGCGCGTTCACGGGCCGTGGGCCCGCCGGGTGCGCTCGACGGGCCGACCGGCTCGCCTGCCGACCCACGGCCTCGACGTTTGGTCACCGCGTGAACAGGAGGGACGATGGACGCCGTCCTGCTCATGGTGGGAGGCGACGTGGAGGAGCGGGCCCGGCCCGACGGTGAGGCCGTCGAGTCGATCGACGGCCCAGCCACGCCCGCCGCGCCGGCGGCGGACGCCGCCGGCGAGCATCCGCCGGCCCCGTGGCAGCCTCCCAGCTGGGAGCAGGTGGTCGTCGAGCACGGGGACCGCGTCTACCGGCTGGCGTACCGCCTGACCGGCAACAAGCACGACGCCGAGGACCTCACCCAGGAGGTCTTCGTCCGGGTGTTCCGGTCCCTGTCCACCTACACGCCCGGCAGCTTCGAGGGCTGGCTGCACCGGATCACGACCAACCTCTTCCTCGACCAGGTGCGCCGACGGAACCGGATCCGCTTCGACGCGCTGGGTGAGGATGCCTCGGACCGCATCGAGGGTCGGGAGCCCTCACCCGAGCACACCGTGGTGGAGGGCGTCATGGAGGCCGACGTCCAGGCCGCCCTCGACTCCCTCCCCGAGGACTTCCGCGCCGCGGTGGTCCTCGCCGACGTCGAGGGCCTGACCTACGAGGAGATCGCCGAGACCCTCGACATCAAGCTGGGCACGGTGCGCAGCCGCATCCATCGCGGCCGCAGCCAGCTGCGGGCCGCCCTGTCGTCGCGCCTGCGCCCGGGCGGCGGTATCGGCCCTGCCCTCCCGGGGGGCAACCGATGACGTCCTCACCCTTCGACACCGGCGTCCTGGGCGGCCGTCCGTGCCCGCGGGCGGACGACCGGCTGACCGCGCTGGCCGACCACGCGCTGCCCCCGCAGGAGGCCGAGCGTGTCCTCGCCCACGTCGCCGGCTGCGGCGACTGCCGCGCTGTCCTCGACGCCGAGCGGCTGACCAAGCGGCTGCTGGCCGAGCTCCCGGCCCCCGTCCCGGACCCAGCCTTCATCGCCCGTCTCCACGACCTGCCGCAGACCTCGTTCCTGGCCCCCGTCCCGCTCCCCACCGCGGGGCGGCGCCCGCAGCATCGGATGGCCGCCCTGTCCGCGGTCGCCTCCGTGGCAGCCGTCGTCACCCTCGGCGCCGGCTGGTTCCTCGGCGGCGGCGGCTCCTCCTCCGGCGGCAACGGCGGCCCCGCCGTCGTCCCGGCCTCGACCGCGATGGTGCGCGAGCACATCGCGACCACTGCTCAGTTCATGCTCCCCGACGCCGCGCCGCTCGCCGCCCAGGTCGTCCCCGCCGGGGTCACGAGCCGGTGAAGGGACTGCGTAGGCCGTCCGCGCGGGTGGTGCTCCCCGTTGGGGCCGCCCTCGTCGCCGGTGTCGGCCTCGGTGCCGCGATCGGCTGGGTCGCCGGCGGGGGGAGCTCCTCCGGCGAGCCCGACCGCGCGGCGATCGCCGCATCCGGGGCGAGCGTCGCGGCCTCCTCGCTGCTCGGCGTGCCGCGCCGCAGCCAGGACGCGCAGGCGCTGGCGGTGCTGCGCCGGGCCGCGGTCGCGCGTACGGCGATCCCGTGGAGCGGAACCCAGGTCGTGACCACCTGGACCTCGTCCGGCAGCGTCGCGCGCTACGTGGACCTGTCCCACGAGCCCGGGCAGGGCACCGTCGCGCGTCTGCAGGCGACCCCTCAGGACAGCGGCGACGTGACCTACGTCCCCGACGGCACCGGCCCGGAGACCTCCTCGACCCCGGACGGCAGCGGGCCCCTGGCGCTGTTGGCGGCGACGTACCTGCTTCGGCTGCAGGACGGGCAGTCGGTGGCCGGGCACACCACCGAGCTGGTGACCGCGCTTCGCCCTGACGGCTCGGTGGCCGCCCGGTTCTGGATCGACCGTTCGTCCGGACTGCTCCTGCGCCGCGAGCTCCTGGACCCCGCGGGCCGCGTCACGCACTCGACGGCGTTCATCGAGGTCCACGCCGGCGTGGCCGCCACCATGCCACCGGGCCGAGACGTCGCGTCGCCGTGGGCCTCGGAGGTCGCCCCCAGCGAGGTCTCGCTCCTGGCGGCCGGGGGCTGGGACTGCCCCAGGCACCTCCCGGGCGACCTCACGCTCTACGACGTGCGCCGCTCCGCCGCAACCGGGGCGGCGGTCGTGCACCTGGCGTACAGCGACGGGCTGGTCAGCGTCTCGGTGTTCGAGGAGCGTGGCCACCTGGCCCGTGCCGGCCTCGCCGGCTACACCCGCGCCACGATGGCCGGCCGCACGGTCTACACCCGCGGGTCGGACGAGGTCACCTGGGCCGCCGACGGGATCGTCTACACGGTCGTGTCGGACACCCCGACCGACGTGAGCGCGATCGTCGCGGCGCTGCCCGGTGAGGAGGAGCCGGCCGGCGCGTGGGCGAGGATCAGGCGGGGCATGCATCGCCTCGGGTCCTGGATCGACCCGCTCGGCTGAGGCGCCCGGTGACCCGCCGCGAGCGGCCCCGCGCCTGGACGGCCCACGCAGCGCGCGGGGCTACCCTGGCTCGGTGTTCTTCGGGATTTCGGGCTTCGAGTTCGTGATCCTGGCCGTCCTGGCCCTGCTGGTCTTCGGCCCGGAGCGGCTGCCCGGCCTCGCGGCGGACGCGGCGCGCATCCTGCGGCAGCTGCGGCGGATGGCCCAGGAGGCCCGGGACGAGGTGTCGGGGGCCCTTCCCGACCTCGAGGAGCTCGGTCTGAAGGACCTCCAGGACCTCGACCCCCGCCGCTACGTGCGACGCCAGCTGCTCGAGGAGCGCGACGACCTGGACGCGGCGTTGGAGGAGCGGCCGCCGGCGCGGCGGGCCAACGGGACGGCCACGCCCAACGTCTCCCCGCCGGTGGCGGACCCGCCGGCGGCAGCCGCCGGGACGCCGCCGCCCTGGGACGCCGACGCGACCTGACCGACGGCAGGCTCAGGTGCCCGCGGCGAGCACCCGCAGCGATCCGCTGGCCACCCGTCCCAGCAGTGCGGTCCCCGGGTGGCGGGGCAGCTCAACGGTGATCGCCGCGCCCGCCTCGGTGTTGTCCAACCACTGCGTGAGCGTCCCGTGACAACCGCCGTCGCAGGAGAAGACCTTGACGGGTAGCCCGGTCGCGCGGGACAGCGCGCGGGTCAGGGCGGGGCGCTTCGCGTGGTAGGCGTCGACGCCGTCCAGCGGCTGGTGGATGCTCACCACGGTGCGGGGGTCGACCGCGGCCAAGAAGGCCATGACGGCGGCGGTCTCCGGCTCGCTCCCGGCCCGTGGCCCGGAGTACGTCGAGCTTCTGCTCGACGTGCGCCGCCAGCTCCAGGGGAAGTTGCGGTTGAGGTCCACCTGGTGGGCGTTCTGGCGCCGCCCGGCGGCGTAGCCGTCCGGGTTCATCGAGACGATCACCCAGAGGTCGAGGTGGCGCGGCAGCGCGCCCCGCAGCATGCGGTGGACGACGTCGCGCCCGGCCGTCTCGTCGCCGTGCATCTGCCCGATGACGACGACCGTACGTGCCCAGCCCTCGTCCGCCCGGAAGCGGTGATAGGCCAGGATGGGGCGTCCATCGACGGATTGGCCGATCACGTGGGCCGCCAGCCGCACCTCGCTGAACGCCGTTCGCGTGTGCGTCGACGCGATCGCCGGCTCGGCCTGGCCGTGCCGCACGGAGGCGGCCGCGGCGACGGCCGGGGCTGAGGGCGGTCCCGCCCCGACGCCCAGGACGAGCAGGGCCGGGGCGAGGAGCAGGCCCAGGGTGAGGCGTCCGGGCAGCACTCAGGGCCCGACCGGCGTCAGCCCGAGGGGCCGCCCGGCGAGCCCGCGGGGTCGAGCGCCCAGGCGGGAGGCCAGCCCGGTCAGGGCCTGGGCCGCGGCCGAGCCGGGATCGGCCAGCACCACCGGCAGGCCCTCGTCGCCCCCCTCGCGCATCCGGACGTCGATGGGGATCTGTGCCAGCAGCGGGACCGGCGCGCCGGTGAGCCGGGTCAGGGCGTCCGCCACCGCCAGGCCGCCCCCGGTGCCGAAGACCTCGAGGCGGCTCCCGTCGGGGAGGTCCAGCCAGGCCATGTTCTCCACGACGCCGACGATGCGCTGGTGGGTCTGCAACGCGACGCTGCCGGCTCGCTCCGCGACCTCGGCGGCGGCCGGCTGCGGGGTGGTGACCAGCAGGATCTCGGCGTTCGGCAGCAGCTGCGCCAGCGAGATCGCGACGTCCCCGGTCCCGGGGGGCAGGTCGAGCAGCAGGACGTCGAGGTCGCCCCACCACACGTCGGCCAGGAACTGCTGGAGGGCGCGGTGGAGCATGGGGCCGCGCCACACCACCGGGGTGTTGCCCGACGTGAACATGCCGATCGAGATGACGCTCACGCCGTGCGCCGCGGGCGGCATGATCATCTGGTCCACCTGGGTGGGCCGGCCGGTGACGCCGAGCATCCGCGGTATCGAGTGGCCGTAGATGTCGGCGTCGACGACCCCGACCCGCTGGCCGGTGGCGGCCAGCGCGGCCGCGAGGTTCACCGTCACCGACGACTTGCCGACCCCACCCTTGCCGGAGGCGACCGCGTAGACCCGGGTGAGCGAGTCGGGCCGCGCGAAACGGATCTCCGGCTCGGCGCGGCCACCCCTGAGCTGGACGCCCAGCGCGGCCCGCTGCTCCTCGCTCATCACCCCGAGCTCGACGCGTACCTCGCGCACACCCGGCACGGCCGAGACCGCCGCCGTGGTGCGCTCGGTCAGGGTCTGGCGCATCGGACAGCCGGCGACGGTGAGGAGCAGGCGTACGTCGACCCCGCCGTCGGCGTCGACGGTCACCGAGTCGACCATCCCGAGCTCGGTGACCGGCCGATGGATCTCCGGATCCTCGACACCGGCGAGGGCGGCGCGGACCTGCTCGAGGGTGGGTCGCTGGGTCACCCCTCGATGCTACGGCGGCCCGGGCGGGCCACCGCCGCGCCGTGTCGCCCGGGTCAGGGTCCCGCGCACCAGGGGCAGATCACCCAACCGTTGTCCCGTCGGCGGCCGCACCCCGAGCAGCGCGAGTGGTGCACAGGGGTGGCACACCACGGGCATGCCAGCATGGCCGGGTCGAGGCCGCGGCCGCAGGTGACGCAGGCCAGGTGGTTGGCGTCACTCAGCTCGGTCGCCCGCAGCACCTCGCGCAGGGTGGTGCCGCCGGAGCGGGCCAGGGCCAGCGCGGCGCTGCGAAGCGTCGTACGCCCGGTGGACGCCGCCGCGAGCGAGGACTCGGTCGGGTCCGACAGGAGCGCCGCCCGTACGTGCGGCGTGACCTGCAGGACCTCGAAGACGCCGACCCGCCCGCGGTAGCCGGTCTCGCCGCACTCGGCGCAGCCGCCGCCCCGCACGAAGTGGCCACCGACGAGGGCGCTGGCGTCCAGGCCGAGCGCCGCGAGGGTCTCCGGGTCGGGGTCGCTGGGTCGGGAGCACGACGGGCACGGGCGACGTACCAGGCGCTGGGCGATGACGAGGGAGAGCGATGAGGCCACGAGGAACGGCTCGGCGCCCATGTCCACGAGCCGGGTGATCGCCGACACCGAGTCGTTGGTGTGCAGGGTCGTCAGCAGGAGGTGACCGGTCAGCGAGGCGCGTAGCGCCAGCTCCGCGGTCTCCGCGTCCCGAACCTCGCCGACGAGCACCACGTCGGGGTCCTGCCGCAGGACGGCGCGCAGGCCACGGGCGAAGGTCATCCCGGTGCGCTCGTTGACCTGGACCTGGGTGATCCCCGGCAGCTGGACCTCGACCGGGTCCTCGAGGGTCACCACGTTGCGCTCCGCGGTGAGGGTCTCGCGGAGGGCGGCGTACAGCGTGGAGGTCTTGCCGGAGCCGGTGGGGCCGGTGATGAGCACGAGGCCCTGGGAGGAGCCGAGGGTGCGGCGGACCAGCGCCTCCTCCAAGGGCAGCATCCCGAGGTGGTCCAGGGTCGGCAGGGCGGCACCGTTGTCCAGGAGGCGGAGTACGACCTTCTCGCCGTGGATCGACGGCAGCGTGCTCACCCGCGCGTCCAGCTGACGTCCGTCGAGGACGATGTTCGTGCGACCGTCCTGCGGTACCCGACGCTCCGCGATGTCGAGACCGGCCATGATCTTCAACCGACCCAGCACCGTCGGGGCGGCGCCGGGAGGGACCTCCATCACGTCCCGCAGCATCCCGTCGACGCGGTAGCGCACCCGCAGCCCGGACGGGTGCGGCTCGATGTGGACGTCGCTCGCGCGCGCGTCGAGCGCACCGGTCAGGATCGCGTTGACCAGCCGGACCACGGGCGCGGCCTCGATGTCGACCACGGCCGCGGCCGACGACGACTCCGGCGCGCGCGGCTGCTCGAGCTGCTCGAGCACCGCGTCCACCGCTCCGATCCCGACGCGGCCCGCGTACATGCGGCTGATCAGGTCGACGACCTGGCTCTCCGTCGCGACCCGGATGTCGAGCTCCTTCACGCCGGCGATGAGGCGTACGTCGTCCAGCACGACGACGTTGAGGGGGTCGGCGAGGGCCACCACGAGGCGGTCGGCACGTCGGTCGATCACCGCCACCCGATGCGCCACGGCGAAGGCCCGGGGAAGGACCCGGACGAGGTCCGGTTCCGGGCGCACGTCAGAGAGGTCGACGAGTGGAAGACCCATGAGGTCGGCCACCGCACCGGCGACCTCCAGCTCGGTGACCATGCCCAGGTCGACGAGGACCTGCCCGAGGCGACGACGTCCCGCCGGTGCCCCGGCCTGCGCGTCCAGCGCCTCCTGCAGCTGCGACGGGGTCAGGCGACCACGTCCGACGAGCACGGCTCCGAGGCGTCGGCGCTCCTCCGGGTCGACGAAGCGAGGAACGGCCGCCGAGTGCAGGGCGTGCTCGTAGCCGGCCCCAGCGTGCGCGGGTCGCGGCTCGGCGGGCTCGAGGCTCACCTCAGAGGTGTCGGCACGGCGGCCGCCAACCTTCAGGCCGCGGACCGCCCGCTCACGGGTGTGGCCGGTCCTGCTCGCGCGACCCGGGCTCCCGCTCGAGCAGCTCGTCGAGCAGGTCGCGTAACTCCGAACGGACGAAGTCTCGCGTCGCGACCTCGCCCAGCGCGATCCGCAGCGCCGCCACCTCGCGGGTGAGGTACTCAGTGTCCGCCACGTTGCGCTCGTCCTGCTCGCGGTCCTGCTCGTACTGCACGCGGTCGCGGTCGGCCTGCCGGTTCTGGGCCAGCAGGATGAGCGGGGCGGCGTACGCCGCCTGCGTCGAGAACGCCAGGTTGAGCAGGATGAACGGGTACGGGTCGAAGCGGTCGGCGTGGACCGCCCAGACGTTGTAGGTGATCCAGGCGATGACCACCACGGTCTGGATCACGAGGTAGGTGGCCGTCCCGAAGGTCCGGGCGATGGACTCGGAGATGCGGCCGAAGGACTCGGGGTCGTAGGACAGCCGCGGCCGGCGCCGAACCCCGCGCGGGGTGTCCAGCCGTGCGCTCGCGCGCTCGGAACTACGCGCCATGCCGGGCGTCCTCACCTCGGACCGGCCCGTCGTCGTCCTCGTCCTCCTCCGAGCGGCGCCAGTCGTCGGGGAGCAGGTGGTCGAGCACGTCGTCGATCGTGACCACGCCCAGGAGATGGTCGTCCTCGTCGACCACCGGTGCCGCGACGATGTTGTAGGTGGCGAGGTAGGTCGTGACCTGAGGCAGCGTGTCGTCCGGGCGCAACGGTTCCAGGTCGGTGTCGCAGACGCCCGCGACGAGGGTGTACGGCGGTTCGCGCAGCAACCGCTGGAAGTGCCCGACCCCGATGAAGCGACCGGTCGGGGTGTCGAGCGGCGGGCGGCAGACGTACACCTGCGCCGCCAGCGCCGGTGTCAGGTCCGGGTTGCGCATCCTGGCCAGCGCCTCGGCGACCGTCGCGTCCGGGGGCAGCACCACGGGCTCCGGGGTCATCATGCCGCCGGCCGTGTACTCGTCGTAGGTCAGCAGCCGGCGGACGTCCTCCGCCTCGTCGGGCTCCATCAGCTCCAGCAGCTGCTCGGCCTGATCGGGGGGCAGCTCGCCGAGCAGGTCGGCCGCATCGTCAGGCCCCATCGCCTCGAGGACGTCGGCGGCGCGCTCCTGGGCGAGGAAGCCGAGGATCTCGACCTGGTCGTCCTCGGGTAGCTCCTCGAGGACGTCGGCGAGCTTCTCGTCGTCGAGGGCGGCGGCCACCTCCGCCCGCCGCTTGGGCGACAGCTCGTGCAGCACCCCCGCGAGGTCGGCCGGCCGCAGCTTGTCGAAGGTGGCCAGCAGGTTCGCGGCGCCCTGGTGCTCCTCGCTCGCCCCGAGCCCGCTCACCTCCGACCACTCGACGGTCACGGTCTCGGCTCGACGTCGGAACCCGCCCGAGACGCCCTTGCGCACGTGCACCTGGCTCAGCACCCAGTCGCGCGTGCGGGTCTGCTCCATGGCCACGTCGAGGACGGTCACGGTCTCGCCGGACTCCACGAGCTGGACCTGCCGGTCGAGCAGGTCACCGAGCACCAGGGCCTCGGCGGCCCGGCGCTCGAAACGGCGCATGTTCACGACGCCCGTCGTGATGACCTGGCCGACGTCGACGGCGGTGACCCGTGTCATGGGCAGGAAGATGCGTCGCCGCATGGGTACCTCGACGACCAGGCCGTTGACCCGCGGCGGCGTGCGAGGAGCTCCGAAGCTCACGACGACGTCACGGGTCCGGCCGACTTGGTCGCCGTTCGGGTCGAACACGCGAACACCGGCGAGCCGAGCGATGAAGACCTTCGACGCTCCGCTCACGGTTGGCAAGGCTAGTGCGCCACGTTGGCCCCATCGTCGCCCCGCGCCGTTGTGCGGCCTCGCAGGTCCTCGGGGCCCACCGCTCGCTAGGGTCGCTGGGTCGTCTGGCGATGAGGAGGCGTGGTGGACCGGCTGGCCTATGACGTCGTGGACGTCTTCACGGACACGGCCTTCACCGGCAACCCGCTCGCCGTCGTGCACGACGCCGACGGCCTGCACGACGCCCAGCTGCAGGCGATCGCCACCGAGTTCCACCTGTCCGAGACGGCCTTCCCGGTGACGCCGGCTCCCGACGACCTCGCCGCCGGGGCGGCGTACCGGCTAAGGATCTTCACGCCGGAGACCGAGCTGCCCTTCGCCGGCCACCCCTCGGTGGGCACGGCGTGGCTGCTGGCCCGGCAGGGGCGCATCGCCCCGGGGCCGGTGGTCCAAGCCTGCGGGGCGGGGCTCCTGGGCCTGGCGGTGTCCGATGGCGAGGGACCGGTCGAGCTCACCGGCGGCCGGCCCGAGCTCGGTCCGGACGCCGACGTGGACGCGGTCCTGGCCGCGGTGGGTCTCGGGCACCCGCACCTCGACCACGCCATCGCGCCGGCCCGCATCGCCGCGGCGGGCCTTCCCTTCGTCATCCTGCCCGTTCGCGCGGACGCTCTGGGTGAGTGCGAGGTCGACGTCGCGGCCCTGCGCGAGGTGGACCGCAGGCATGGCATGACCGGTGTGTACGTCGTCGCCGTCGACCTGCCTGCGCGCGCTGTGCGCGCCCGCATGTTCGCCGCCGACATCGGCGTCTCGGAGGACCCGGCGACCGGCTCGGCCGCCCTGGCGCTGGGCGTCTGGCTCGGCGCCTCCGGCCGGCTCGCCGACGGCGAGCACGGCCTCGTGGTCCAGCAGGGCGTGGAGCTGGGACGTCCGTCGCTGCTGCGTGTCACCGCGTTGGTCGACGGCGCTGAACCCCGCCAGGTGCGAGTCGCCGGGGACGTGGTGCACGTGGCGTCCGGCACGATCCGCGTGCCTTGACCGGCCCCGCCGAACCGCTTCGCGCACCTCCGATCGGGAGGCCGCCGTCGCGCGACGTGGGGCTGATGGCCGTCGCCCTGGTGGCGGTGAGCACGTCGGGGCCCCTGATCGCGGCGACGACTGCGCCGGCGATGGCGATCGCGTTCTGGCGCAACGGGCTCGCCACGCTCGTCATCGCTCCCTATGCCTTCCTGCGACGCGCCCCCCGGGCCGAGATCCTCTCCCTGTCTCGGCGCGAGGTCCGGCTCGCGCTGCTGGCCGGGCTGGTGCTGGCCCTCCACTTCGCGACCTGGGTCCCGTCGCTGCGCTACACCTCCGTGGCGTCCTCGACCGCCTTGGTCGCCACCCAGCCGGTGTGGGCGGCGCTGATCGCCCGCGCCTTCGGCCACCGCGTGCCGCGGCGGGCCTGGTTCGGGATCGGCGTCGCCCTGGCCGGGGTGGTGGTGCTGACCGGTGTCGACGTGGCGGTGTCGGGGCGAGCCCTGGTCGGCGACGTCCTGGCCCTGCTCGGTGCCGTCTTCGCGGCGGCGTACGTGTTCACCGGGGCGGCGGTGCGCGCCACCGTCTCGACGACGACGTACACGCTGCTCTGCTACGGCAGCGCCGCCGTGCTGCTGCTCGGGGTGTGCCTGGTGGGCGGGGTCGCGCTCAGCGGCTACTCGAGCGAGGACTGGGCTCGCATCGTGGCGCTGGTGCTCGGTGCCCAGCTGCTCGGCCACAGCCTGTTCAACGTCGTGCTCCGGACCACCTCTCCGGTCGTGGTCAGTCTGGCCATCCTCTTCGAGATGCCCGGGGCGACCCTGATCGCCGCCCTCACGCTGGGTCAGGTACCCCCACCGGCGATCCTGCCCGCCGCTGCACTGCTGCTCGTCGGGGTGGGGCTGGTCGTGACCAGCCAGCGGGACCTGCCGGCCATCCCCGCCGAGTGAGGGTCGGGATGGCGGTGGCCGCTCGCTAGCATCCCGCGCGTGGAGGCCAGGCCACGGCGCAGCGTGCTCGCCGTCCCGGGGAGCAGCCCGCGGATGCTGGAGAAGGCGCGGGGGATCGCCGCCGACGAGGTCTTCTTGGACCTCGAGGACGCGGTGGCGCCCAGCGCCAAGGAGGCGGCCCGGGCCATGGTCGTGTCCGCACTGGGTGCCGATGGCTGGGGGACGCAGCTTCGCGCGGTACGGGTCAACGGGTGGTCGACGCCGTGGACCCGCGAGGACCTGGTCGCCGTGCTCGAGGGGGCCGGTGACCGGGTGGAGGCGGTCGTCCTGCCCAAGGTGCACAGGGCCGAGGACGTCCGGCGGGCCGACGAGGCGCTGACCGAGCTCGAGCACCGGCTCGGCCTGACGCCGGGCGGCATCGTCCTGGAGGTGCAGATCGAGAGCGCCCGCGGGCTGGTCAACGCCGAGTCGATCGCCGCCGCGTCGCCGCGCGTCGCCGCTCTCGTGCTCGGGCCGGCCGACCTGATCGCCGACCTCGGCATGCGTACTCGCGGCCCCGGGGAGCAGCCCAGCGGCTACGACGGGGAGGCGTTCCACTACCCGCTCATGCGCATCCTCGTCGCCGCCCGCGCGGCGGACGTCCAGGCCATCGACGGGCCCTATCTGCGAGTGAGGGACCTGGACGGCCTGCGTCGCGTCGCCGGACGCAGCGCCGCCCTCGGCTACGACGGGACGTGGTGCGTCCACCCCGACCAGGTCGGCGTCGCCGACGAGGTCTTCACCCCGACCCAGGAGGACTTCGAGCACGCCGACCTCGTCCTGCAGGCCTACGCGTGGCACACCTCGGCGGAAGGCGGCTCACGCGGCGCGGTCATGCTCGGTCAGGAGATGCTCGACGAGGCCTCGCGGGCCATGGCCCTAAGGGTCTTCGCCCGCGGTCGTGCCGCCGGGCTTCGGTCCGCGGCGCGCTTCGAGCCGCTTTCGGACTGACCTCCCCTCCCGCGCCGTCCTCCGGTGGAGGAGGATGGACGGCGCAGGACGCCTGGAGCATGGAGGTGCGCATGTCGTTGGGGTCCCCTCTGGGTTCCGGCCGGCCCACCCCGGGCCCGGCGGTCGCCAGCCGCCCGGTCGTGGCCAGCTACGCCACCTACGCCGAGGCCCAACGAGCCGTCGACTACCTCTCCGACGAGAAGTTCCCCGTGCAGTTCCTCGGCATCCTCGGGCGCGACCTGCGCATCGAGGAGGCGGTCCTGGGTCGGATGGACTGGGGCAAGGCCGCCGTCAGCGGCCTCATCCAGGGCGTCTGGTACGGCCTGTTCGTCGGCCTGCTCATCTCGTTGTTCGCCCAGCAGCCGGGGACGGTGATCCTCGGGTGCGCGGTGCTGGGCCTCGCCTTCGGCGTCGGCCTCGGCCTCCTGTCGTACTCCCTCACGGGCGGCCATCGCGACTTCGTCTCCCGCAGCGCGATCACCGCGACGTCCTACGACGTCGTGTGCACCTGGGACCACCTCGAGCAGGCGAAGTCGGTGCTGGCCGGGCTGGACACCACGACGACCTGACGCGGGAGGTGCCAGGTCCATGAAGCAGCCGCCGCTGTGCCCGCGCTGCGCCGAGCCGGCCCACCCTCCCGGACTGATGACCAGCCGATGGACGTGCGAGGTCCACGGCGTCATCGAGCCGTATCACCCTCCGCCGCGGCCGGGGGTGGAGGCGCTGAGCTGGGTGCTCAAGCTGCTGCGCGTCCCGCTGTGGCTGCCGTGGCCGTTGCCGCCCGGGTGGCTGGTCACCGGCACGACGTACGCCGGGGACGAGGCGCACGGGGGCCGGGCTTCGGTCCTGGCGTGCAGCGGTCCAGCACCCCTGGGGGGCCCCGCCGAGATGGTCCTCGTGGCGGAGGAGCCGGGAGTCGGGCTCGGGGCTGCCTTCGCCGGGCTGCCCGGTCCCGACCCCGGCGCGGGTGTCGTCAGCGCTCCCGCCGGGGCACGGGTCGCCGCCGACGGGTGGCCGACGCCGCTGTGGGCCGTCCCGTCGGACCCGGACCGCCCGCTGGACCGAGCGGCGTGGGTGGGGGAGGCCGCCGGCCTCTGGTTGTGGCTGGTCACCTGGCCGGAGACCGCGGACCTGCTCGTCCTGGAGCACCTGGCGCTGGTCGACCTGCGCGAACGCGGCCTGGGGATGGACATCCCGTTCGGGGCGCTGTCGCCCCGCATCGCGCGACCCGGTTGACACTCGCGCGGTGGCGTCGGCCATGACGCCTACGCTGGCCGCCGTGCGCATCGACCTGCACACCCACTCGACGGCGAGCGACGGCACCGACTCCCCGGCGCGCCTCGTGCGCGCGGCGGCGGAGCTCGGCATCGACGTCATCGCCCTCACCGACCACGACACCTTCGCGGGGCTGGACGAGGCGGCCGACGCCGCGCGCACCGTGGGCGTGCGGCTCGTCCCCGGGGTGGAGGTCTCCTGCGTCGCCGGGGACGTCCCGTTCCATCTCCTCGGCTACTGGTGCGACCCCGACGACGCGGCCCTGGGCGCCGAGCTGGCGCTCAACCGCGACGACCGGGTGCCACGCGCCAAGGAGATCACTCGGCGGCTCGCCGAGGCCGGCTACCCGATCTCCTGGGAGGATGTCTGCGCGCAGGTGCGGCCGGGCGCGACGATCGGCCGCCCGCACCTCGCCGACGCCCTGGTGGCCGCGGGGGCGGTCGCGGATCGTGACGAGGCCTTCGCCGAGCTGCTGCGTGACGGCTCGCCCTACGTCGTCGGGCACCACTACGTCGACCACCGCACGATCGTCCCCCTCGTCCGCGCGTCAGGTGGTGTAGCGGTCATCGCTCACATGGGGGCCGCCTCCCGCGGGCGGGTCCTGCCCGAGTCCGCGGTGGAGACGATGACCGAGCAGGGCCTCGCCGGTCTGGAGGTCGACCATCCCGATCACGATGCGGCCACCCGAGCGAGGCTTCGCGGCCTGGCCGTGCGCCTGGGGCTGCTGGTGACCGGCTCCAGTGACTACCACGGTCGTGGCAAGCGGCAGGCCCTGGGCGAGGAGACGACGGCCCCAGCCGTGCTCGCCGCCCTCGCGGCCCTCGTCCGGCCGGTGGCGGCCGGATGAGCTCCCTGCTCGACCCGACCTTCTTCGGCACGGCGTTCGTCACGCTGTTCGTCATCATCGACCCGCCCGGCAGCGTCCCGCTCTTCCTCGCGCTGACGGCGAACCAGACCGGGGGGCAACGGGCGCGGTCGGCGCTACGCGCGGTCCTCGTCTCCTTCGCGGTCATCGTGGCGTTCGCGATCTTCGGATCCTCCATCCTGCGCTACCTCGACATCTCGCTGCCCGCCTTGCAGGGGGCGGGCGGCCTGCTGCTGCTCCTCGTGTCGCTGGAGCTGCTGACCGGCATGGGGTCCTCCGCCGCCTCGACCGAGCCGGACGTCGACGTGGCGCTGGTGCCGCTCGGCACCCCGCTGCTGGCCGGACCCGGTGCGATCGTGGCGACGATGGTCGCGGTCCGGCAGGCCGGCGGGGCCGGCGAGAAGCTCGCGGCGCTGGCCCTGGCGATCGTGGCGGTCCACGTCGTCATCTGGCTGGTGCTTCGGTTCTCCGGGGCGATCCTGCAGGTCCTGCGCGACGGCGGGATCAGTATCCTGACCCGCATCGCCGGCCTGCTCCTGTCCGCCATCGCGGTTCAGCTGGTGGCCGACTCGGTCATCGCCTTCGCGAAGTCGGCCTGAGCCCGTGCCTGCCGAGCCGACCCTGCCGCTCGCCGGGATGCCGGAGCGCCTCTACGTCGCCTCACCCTCGCGGTTGCTCACCTACCTGGACTGCCCTCGCCGCTATCGGATGACCTATCTCCAGCGACCGGCTCCCCCGCCGGGTCCGCCGTGGGCGCACCTGTCGTTCGGATCCTCGATCCACCTCGCCCTGCGCGGCTGGTACGACCTGCCGGCCCAGGAGCGCACCGACACGGCCGCGGCCCGGCTCCTGCGCGCGGGCTGGGTCGACGATGGCTACCGCGATGACCAGCAGAGCGTCGCCTATCGCGAGCACGCAGCGGATCTCGTGGCGGCCTACGTCCGCGGTCTCGACCCGACCGAGGAGCCGCTGGGTGCGGAGCGCACGGTCTCGCTCCGGACTGCCACCCTGGCCGTCACCGGCCGCGTCGACCGGCTGGACGAGCGCGTCGTGGACGGTGCTCGCGAGCTCGTCGTCGTCGACTACAAGACCGGGCGGCGTCCACCCGAGGTCTCCGACGCCCGGGGATCGCTGGCACTGGCCCTGTACGCCGTCGCCGCCGGCCGCGTGCTTCGCCGGACCTGCCGGCGGGTCGAGCTGCACCACGTCCCCTCGGGGACCGTGGCCTCCTGGACCCACACGCCGGAGTCCCTCGAGCGTCAGGTCGCCCGGGCCGAGGACATCGGCGCCGAGGCGGCCGGTCTCGACCGGGCGTGGGCGGACGGGCTGGCCGAGCGGCCCGGAGACTGGGACGCCGCGTTCCCCCCGCGGCCCGGCCCGCAGTGCGCATGGTGCGACGTCGCGCGGCACTGCCCGCAAGGCAGCGCGGCGGCCCCGCGGAAGCCCTCGTGGGCCGGGCTTGCCGAGCTGGCAGGCTGAGGCGTGGTCAGCGGGGGGGCAGCCGCGAGGGCCCGACGTAGGCCTCGAGCCAGGCCGTGAGCGGACGCGCCGAGCGCAGGGCGGCGGTGACCTTCGCCGGGGCCTTCGACGAGCCGAGCCAGTCCGACGCGGGCAGCTGCCGCCACACGGCCAGGCCCTTCAGCCGCAGCAGCTCCAGCCGTGGATGGTCCTTGGGGTAGCCGCGCGGTGCGGTCTTGAGCGAGTCATGCGCCATGACCTCGTAGCCGTCGCGGCGCAAGGTCGCGACGATGCCCGCGATCTCGCGTCCGGTCCGGTCGGCTGCGACCGCGCCGCGGTAGCGGTCGAGCTGGTCGGGGGCCAGGTGGTAGGACCCCGCTCCGACCCCGAGCCCCGCCGCCGAGAACTGGACGTAGCCGCCGCGCTCCAGCTCGGCCGCGATGGTCGTCTTGTACGGCGACTTGTCGGCACTGAACCTGGTGTCGCGGTACGGCCGGAACATCCGCGCGCGTCCGAACTCCTCCTCGAGGTCGTCCAGGAGCGCCCGCATGGGGGCGCGTACCTGCTCCTCGTAGACGTCCTTGTGCGCGAGCCAGAACGCCTTGGTGTTGTCGACCTCGAGCTCCTCGAAGAAGCGGATCGCCTCGTCGGTCCAGCCGCGGAACGCCATGCGTGGGACGCTAGCGCGCCGACCGGGCGTCGGCGCCTCAGATGACGTCGAGCTCGAACCAGACCATCTTGCCGAGACCGGTCGATGACCATCCCCACCGGTCCGAGAGCCCCTCGACGAGGAGGAGCCCGCGACCGCCGTCGGGCACATCACCGGCAGCCGTACGAGCGGTCACGGGCGAGTGCCGCTCGGCGTCGCTGACCTCGACGCGCAGGCCGGGGCCCTGCCGGTACGCGCGCAGCAGGATGGGCGGACGCCCGTGGCGGATCGCGTTCGTCACGAGCTCGCTCACGAGCAGGACGGCGACGTCGGGCGCCCGGGACCCCAGCTCGAGCAGGAACTGCGTGGAGAGCCCGCGGGCGCGCCCGACCTCGGCCGGGTCGTCGGCGAGGACCGCCTCAAGAGACGGGCTCCCGGGCAGCATCAGACGGGGACCCGCTCGGACCAGAACGCCGAGAGCAGTGTCGCGGTGGCGAGCGGCGCCTCGGCCGCCGGCGAGTGGGCCGCACCGCGGACCACGTCGAAGCGTGCCCCGAGACGCACGGCCATCTCCTGCTGGACCTCGGTCGGCCAGCCGTCGTCGGACTCCCCGTGGACGACGAGGGTCGGGGGGGCGAGCTCCGCGACGTGATCGACGCGGTCGGGAGCCCCGACGAGCAGCGCGGCCATCGCCGCCAGCGAGGCGGGGTCGTTGCGGACGAAGCGCCGGCGCAGGAAGGTGAGGATGGCCGGGTCGGAGGGCGGCACCCAGCCGTGCTGGATCTCCCAGGCGAGCTTGGCCTCCCAGACCTGCTCGATCGGGAAGGCGCCGAGGGCCTCGGCGAGCAGAAGCAGCGGGGGAGCCACCTCGCCCGGCAAAGCGCCCGGCCCCGAGCACAGCAGGGTCAGCGTCGCCAGCAGGTCGGGCTCGTCGAGGACGAGCTGCTGCGCGACGAGACCGCCGAAGGAGTGGCCCACGAGGTGGACCGGCCCGACGGCGCCGGCCCGCGCCACGGCTGCCGCGTCCGCGGCGAACTCCTCCAGCGAGTAGGCCCCGTCCGACCCGGGCGTCTCGTGCTGCCCCCGCTGGTCGTAGGCAACGACCCGCCAGCCCAGGTCCGCGAGCGGAGCCAGCACCGCGACGAAGTCCTCCTTGCTGCCGGTGAAACCGGGGATCAGCACGGTCGTGCCCCGCGGCTCCCCGACCGGGTCGAGAACCCACGCCGCGAACGCGCCGCGCTCGCTGTCCACCATCGCGCGACGAGTCGCCGGGGGCGGGTCCAGGAACGGCGGGGTGCTCACGGTCTGAGGATAGGCAAGGCCGTGCGAGCATGCCGGGTCGGCGCCGGACGCTCAGCCCTGCGAAGCCGGCTTGGTGCCGCTGCTGCGCCCGCGCCGGCCGCGCCGACGGCGGCGGTGCGGCTCCGACCGCTCGGCGGCCGGGTCGGTCGCCACCTCCGGCGGCGCCGCGCCCGCCTCGGTGCTCGCGCCGGCACGCGTCCGGCGACGCGATCCGGAGGGGCGCCGCCGCGACGGCGCCGGTTGCGACGGCGCCGGTTGCGACGTGCCGGGCTCGGTCCGGGGGCTGGCGTCGGAGCGCCGACGGTGCCCGGTCTCGCCGAGGTCCTCGATCTGCTCAGCCGCCAGGCCCTGCCGGGTGCGACCCGCGGCAGGCAGGACGCCGGTCACGTGGGTGGGGATGTCCAGCGCCTCGTAGAGGTGCTCGGAGGTCGAGTACGTCTCCGTGGGCTCCTCGAAGTCCAGGCCGAGCGCCTTGTTGATCAGCGCCCACCGGGGCATGTCGTCCCAGTCCACGAAGGTGACCGCGGTGCCCTCGGCGCCGGCCCTAGCCGTGCGACCGATGCGGTGCAGATAGGTCTTCTCGTCCTCCGGGCACTGGTAGTTCACGACGTGGGTGACTCCCTCGACGTCGATGCCGCGGGCGGCGACGTCGGTGGCGACGAGGACGTCGACCTTGCCGTTGCGGAAGGCGCGCAGCGCCTGCTCCCGCGCACCCTGGCCGAGGTCGCCGTGCACGGACGCGGTTGCGAAGCCGCGCTCGGCGAGCTCGTCGGAGACCTTCTGGGCCGTGCGCTTCGTCCGGCAGAACACCATGGTGTGGCCACGGCCCTCGGCCTGGAGGATCCGGGCCAGCATCTCGACCTTGTCGAGCGCGTGGGCACGGAAGACGTGCTGCTCGACACCCTGCACGGTCAGTCGGTCGTCGTGCGGGTCGTGGGCGCGGATGTGCGTCGGCTGGGACATGTACTGACGGGCGAGGGCGATCACCTCGCCGGGCATGGTCGCGGAGAACAGCATCGTCTGCCGCCCGTCCGGGAGCATCCGCACGATCTTCTCGACGTCGGGCAGGAAGCCCAGGTCCAGCATCTCGTCGGCCTCGTCGAGCACCAGGGTCCTGACGTGGTGCAGGTCGAGCCGTCGCTGGTTGGACAGGTCGATCAGCCGGCCGGGGGTACCGACGATCACGTCGACACCCGCGTCCAGGGCGGCGACCTGCGGCTCGTACGCGCGACCGCCGTAGACCGAGAGCAGCCGGACGCCGCGCCGCGAGCCGGCGACCTGGAGGTCGCGGGTCACCTGCACGCAGAGCTCACGCGTCGGGACGACGACGAGCGCCTGGGGCTTGCCCAGGTCGCTCAGCTCGGCCGCGTCGGGGTCTCCTGGGGCGACTACCCGCTCCAGGAGGGGGATCCCGAACGCAAGCGTCTTGCCGGTGCCGGTCTTGGCCTGGCCGATGACGTCGTTGCCGGCGAGGGCCACCGGGAGCGCGAGCTCCTGGATGGCGAAGGGAGTGGTGATGCCGACGGCGGCGAGCGCGTCGGCGGTCTCGGGACGGACCCCGAGATCGCGGAAGGTGGTCAGAACGGGTCCTGCCGTTTCGTCGCAAGCGTTTCGAGCGCAGGGTCCGGGCGCCGTTGCAGGCGACCGCGCGGAGTGCACCCGCGCTCACGGGTACTCGATCAGTGTACCGGCACCGTCGCTTGGGCTCGGACGACGCGGATCCCCGGCGATCCGCGGGCTACGCTGCGCCCCCATGGCCCCCCTCGACGACCCGACGTACCGCGAGGCCATCATCGACCTGCTCGCGGTGCTGGCCTACACGGAGCTGTCGGCGTTCGAGCGGCTGGCCGCCGACGCCGCGCTGGCCCCCACGGTCGGAGACAAGGCCGAGCTCGCCCGGATGGCGGCCGCCGAGCTGCGGCACTTCGAGCAGCTGCGGGACCGTCTCACCGAGCTGGGCGCCGACAGCGAGGCGGCGATGCAGCCCTTCGCCCAGGGCGTGGACGCCTTCCACGAATCCACGCGCCCGGCGGACTGGCTGGAGGGGCTCGTGAAGGCCTACGTCGGCGACGGCATCGCCGCGGACTTCTACCGCGAGATCGCGACGCACCTCGACGAGGAGACCGGAGACCTGGTGATGGGCGTCTGCGCGGACACCGGGCACAGTGCCTTCGCGGTCGAGCGGGTGCGCGCGGCCATCGCGGCGGATCCGCGGGTGGCCGGGCGCCTCGCGCTGTGGGGCCGCCGACTCGTCGGCGAGATGCTCAGCCAGGCCCAGCGGGTGGCCGCCGAGCGCGACTCCCTGGTCACCCTCATCGTCGGAGGCATGGAGCCGGCGGGCCGGCCCAGCTTCGACCTCGCGGCGCTGGCGCAGATGTTCGCTCGGCTCACCGAGAACCACACCCTGCGGATGCAGACCCTCGGGCTCAGCGCCTGACGAGCCGACCTGACACGTCGGATCGAGAACCCACGAGGGTCGGACCTACAGGGCGCCGAAACCGACCCGGCGGGCCTCGGGCTCGCCGACCTCGACGTAACCGAGCTTGTCGACCGGGACGAGGACCTGGCGGCCGCGGGCGTCCTCGAGCACGAGCAGCCCCTTCTCGGAGGCCAGCGCCGCCTCGACCAGCGCGACGACCTCCTCCGCGGTCTGGGAGCTGTCCACCACGAGCTCGCGGGGCGCCCCGTTGACCCCGATCTTGATCTCCACGACCGCCTCCGCTCCCGGACCTCTGGCGCCCAGGCTAGTGGAGCCCGCCCCGTGCCTCGGTCATCATTTGCGGGGGAAGCCGCGGATCCCGCGCCACGCGAGGGTCGCGATGAGTCCGACGGCGACGTCGCGCGGGACGCTGCTGTCGGTGCTCGTCCATGCCCGGGCACTGACCTGCGCGAGGCCGGTGAGCCCCACCGCCAGCAGGTGCGCCTCCTCGGCGGACAGGCCCGCGTCCTCGGCGATGACCTCGGCGACCAGGTCGGCGCAGCGCCGGTTCGCGGACTCGACCCGTTCGCGCACCGGGGGCTCGGAGATGAGGTCGGACTCGAACACCAGCCGGAAGACGCCCTGGTTACCGGCCACGAAGTCGTAGTACGCGGCCATGGTGGCTCCGACCCGAGCCTTGTTGTCCTGGGTCGAGGCCAGCGCGTCGCGCACGACCGACACCAGACGTTCGGTTCCCTCGTCGAGCAGCGCGAGGTAGAGCTCGAACTTGCTCGGGAAGTGCTGGTACAGCACCGGTTTCGACACCCCGGCGCGGTCGGCGATGTCGTCCATCGCGGCTGCGTGGTAGCCGTTCGCGACGAAGACCTCGCGCGCCGCGTCGATGAGCTGGGCACGCCGCGCCGGACGCGGGAGCCGGGCGCCGCGCATGCGCTGGTCGGCGTTGCCCGTCACGGCGCGGATCCTACGGTGCCGGCGCCGTCACCGCCGGAACCCCGGTGGCGGGCAGACTAGGCACGTGCGCGTCCTCGTGGTCGATGACGACCCTTCGGTCAGAGACTCCCTGCGTCGTTCCCTGGCCTTCAACGGCTATGAGGTCCTCACGGCCGAGGACGGCATCGAGGCCCTTCGCGTCGTCGGGGACGAACGGCCCGACGCGGTCGTTCTGGACGTGATGATGCCCAGGTTCGACGGACTCCAGGCCTGCCGCGCGCTGCGCGCGGCGGGCAACGACGTGCCGATCCTGCTGCTCACGGCCCGGGACGCGGTCCCGGACCGGGTCGCGGGACTCGACGCCGGCGCCGACGACTACCTGCCCAAGCCCTTCGCGCTCGAGGAGCTGCTGGCCCGCCTGCGCGCGCTGCTGCGACGGTTCCGCCGCGACGACGAGGGCGAGGAGGTCCTCGCCTTCGACGACCTCACCCTCGACCTGGCCACCCGTGAGGTGCACCGAGGGGAGCGCAGCGTGCGGCTGACGCGCACCGAGTTCGCGCTGCTCGAGCTGCTGATGCGCAACCCGCGACGGGTGCTCACCCGCGACCACATCCTCGAGGAGGTGTGGGGCTTCGACTTCCCGACGACCGCCAACTCCCTGGAGGTCTACATCGGCTACCTGCGCCGCAAGACCGAGGAGGGCGGGGAGAAGCGGCTGGTCCACACCGTTCGCGGCGTCGGGTACGTGCTGCGCGAGACACCACCGTGACCCTTCGGGCCCGGCTCGCACTCCTCGTCGCGGTCGCGGTCGGTCTCGGGGTGGCACTCGTCGCGCTAGCGGCGTACTTCACCGTCGCGGCGCAGCTGCACAGCCAGTTCGACGCGCAGCTGGTATCCCGTGCTCGTACCGCCGCGATCACGACGCTGACCGTTCCGGGGGAGCTGGCTCGTGTTCCGTCCGACTACCTCGACGCGGGCGGGATCCAGGTCGCCGACGTCGACGTCCTCGGCAACGCCACGTACGCCCTCGGGGCGCAGCCCTTCCCCGTCCTCCCCAGCGACATCGCGGTGGCCCGCGGCGACCACCAGCTGCTGGTCCACGACGCGCCCGGCGGGCTGCGCGTCGCCGCGTTGCACGTCGGCCCCGGGCAGGCGATGCTGGTCGCCCAGTCCGTCTCGTCGGTGGATCGCACGCTCGCCCGCCTGCGCCTGGTGCTGCTGCTGGTCGGCGTCGTCGGCGCGGCCGGCGCGGGGCTGGCCGGGCTCGCGGTCGCACGCGCCGGCCTGCGACCCGTCGAACGGCTGACGGCGGCCGCGGAGGACGTGGCCCGAACCGGTCGGCCCGAGCCCATCGACGTCGCACCCGGGCCCTCCGACGACGAGATCACGCGTCTCGCCGTGAGCTTCAACGCGATGCTCGCCGCTCTCGCGGAGTCGCGCGGTCGGCAGAACCGGCTCGTCGCGGACGCCGGGCACGAGCTGAGGACACCGCTGACGAGCCTGCGGACCAACCTCGACCTGCTGGCCCAAAGCGACAGCCAGGAGGCCCGCGGGGGGCGCGGGCTGGACGCGCAGGACCGGGCCGCGCTCCTCGCCGATGTCCGGGCCCAGGTCGAGGAGCTGAGCGCCCTGGTCGGCGACGTGGTGGAGCTCGCCCGCGAGGACGAGTCGGGCCCCGTCTCCGAGCCGGTCGACCTGGTGGCGGTCGTCGACCGGGCCGTGGAACGCGTCCGGCGGCGGGCGCCGGGCGTCGGCTTCGACGTACGGGTCAACCCGTGGTACCTGTACGGCGACCCGGCCCAGCTGGAGCGCGCGGTCGTCAACCTGCTCGACAACGCCACCCGGTGGAGCCCCCCGGGAGGCACCGTCCACGTCCGGCTGGACCGGGGGGTCCTGCACGTCGCCGACGAGGGACCGGGTATCCCTGCCGAGGACCTGCCGCACGTGTTCGAGCGCTTCTACCGCTCGCCGGCGGCGCGCGCCAAGCCCGGGTCGGGCCTGGGGCTGGCGATCGTGCGCCAGGCGGCCGAGCGTCACGGCGGGCGGGTCACGGCGGGCAGTGCCCCCGGCGGGGGAGCGTTGCTCACGATCGCCTTGCCGGGGTCGCCTGCGCCGCTGCCGGCCGAGCAGGTGAGCTACCAGGCCTGAGCGTCGTGGGTCCGGCCAGGACTCTCAGCGCGTCGTTGCCCCCGCTTCAGCGTGCTCTCAGGCGGGTGCGCCAGGGTGGGTGCCCATGGACGAGACGCCGCAGACCCCCGACGACGCGGCCCGAGACTCCGCCGGCCGGCCGGTCGACCCCTGGGCCGAGCCGACCGGCGGCTCTGCGTGGTCGAGCCCGACCGAGCCCACGCAGCCGCTCCCGCCGGCCCGGCCGATGCCCTCGACTCCCCCGGCCCAGCCGTACGGCGACCCGTACGCCTCCGCCTCCGCCTACGCCGGCTACGCCGGCCCGCCAGCGGGCCAGACGCCGGACCCGTGGCTTCCGCCGGTCGCACCGCTCGCCGTCGGGCCGAGCGAGCCCGCCCGCACCTCGCGGCGCTTCAGCGGGCTGACCCTGGTCGCCGTCGCACTCGCGGCCGGGCTGATCTCGGCCGCCGGCGTGAGCGCGGTCGTCATCGCGACCCGTCCGGGCAGCTCCACGCCGGCGAGCACGTCCTTCGGCACGAGCGCAGCGCCGTCAGGGACGGCACCCGCTGTCGAGCGCTCCCGCCCCGCCGGGTCGATCGCCGCCGTCGCCGCCGATGTGCTGCCCAGCGTGGTGTCGATCATCGAGACGAGCCCGTCGGGCTCGGGCGAGGGTTCCGGGGTCATCCTCGACACCGCCGGCGACATCCTGACCAACAACCACGTCGTGGCCGAGGCCGCGAGCGGCGGAACCCTCACCGTGACCTTCCACGACGGGTCCTCCGCGAAGGCCACGATCGTGGGCCGCGACCCCCTCACCGACATCGCCGTCGTCAGGGTCAGCGACAAGCAGGGACTCCAGCCAGCTCGGCTGGGAGACTCCTCGAGCCTGCAGGTCGGCGACCAGGTGATCGCGATCGGGTCCCCGCTCGGGCTGTCCGGCACGGTGACCGAGGGCATCGTGAGCGCCCTCGACCGCCCCGTCGTGACCGACCAGACCACCGACGCGGAGCAGGCCTTCATCCCGGCCATCCAGACCGATGCCGCGATCAACCCGGGCAACTCAGGCGGTGCGCTCGTCGACGCCGAGGGAGCCGTGGTCGGGATCAACTCGGCGATCGCGACGGTCTCGCAGAACTCCTTCGGAGGGCAGTCGGGCAACATCGGGGTGGGGTTCGCCATCCCGATCGACCAGGCCAAGCGCGTCGCGGCCCAGATCATCGCCGGCCAGACCGCGACCCACGCCCGGCTGGGCACCACTGTCGCCGCCAACGACGCCAACCCCACGACCATCGGGGCGCGCCTCGACTCCATCGCGTCCGGTTCGGCGGCCGCCAAGGCCGGTCTGAAGGTCGGTGACGTGATCACGAAGGTGAACGACTCCCTGGTCCAGGGCGCCGACGGGCTGATCGCCACGATCCGTAGCTTCGCCCCGGGGACGACCGTCCAGATCACCTTCGTGCGCGACGGCCAGACCCACACGGTCAGTGTCACCTTGGGCAGCGACGCCTCCTGACCTCCTGCCGCTGAGAGACCTGCGGACCCCTGAGCGCGGCAGCCCCCGTCACGGAAGCGGCGGGGGCTGCTGCACGTCCAGGCCCTCGAACAGGTCGCCGAACCGGTGCGCGCGATCGAGCACGGTCGCGGCCGTGAAGGCGAGGTCCGCCGCATCGCGGCAGGAGGTGACCTCTGCCCAGGTGAGGGGGGTCGAGACGGTCGGGCGGGGCCGCGCCCGAAGCGAGTACGGCGCCACGGTCGTCTTGGCGGCGTTGTTCTGCGACCAGTCGAGGAAGACCTTCCCCGGGCGCAAGGACTTCGTCATCCGTGACACGACGAGGTCCGGCCGGTCGTACTCGAGGCGGACCGCGAGCTCCCGCGCGTATGCCGAGGCTCGTTCCGCCGAGGCATCACGTACGGCGGCGTACACCTGTAGACCCTTGGACCCCGACGTCTTCGCGTACGGTGCGAGCCCGTCGTCAGCGAGCATCTGGGACAGCAGCACCGCGACCTCGCAGCACTGGACCACGCTGGCGGGCGGACCCGGGTCGAGGTCGAGCACGAGCCGGTCCGGCGCCAGCGCCCGCCCGGCGCCGTCGACCCGCCACTGCGGGACGTGGATCTCCAGGGCGGCGAGATTGGCCGCCCACACCAGGGTGGGGAGGTCCTCGACGACGACGTAGTCGATGGTCTCGCGCTGCTTCGTCGACCCCGGCACCGGAAGCCGGACGGTGCGCACCCACTCGGGCGTGCCGCGGGGCGCGTTCTTCTCGAAGAAGGAGTCCGCGTCGACACCGTCGGGGAAGCGTCGAAACGTCGCAGGACGGCCCCGAAGGTGCGGCAGCATCAACGGCGAGACACGGGCGTAGTAGTCGAGCACCTCGCCCTTGGTGACGTCCGAGTCGGGGTAGAGCACCTTCTCGAGGTTCGACAGGGTCAGTCGGCGCCCGTCGACGTCGACCAGCACTCTGTCCGAAGCCACGGTCGCGACGTTACCGGGGTGGCTACCCTCGTCAGGATGCGCACGATCTGGAAGGGTGCCATCTCCTTCGGCCTGGTGACGATCCCGGTCAAGCTCTACAGCGCGACCGAGGAGCGTGACGTCGCCTTCCACCAGGTCCGCCGTAGCGACGGCAGCCGGATCCGCTACAAGCGGGTCGCCGAGGCCGACGGCGAGGAGGTCCCCTACGCCGACATCGCCAGGGGTTTCGAGCTCCCGACCGGCCAGACCGTGGTCCTCACTGACGAGGACTTCGCCGAGCTTCCGCTCCCGACCCAGCGCACGGTCGAGGTGCTCCAGTTCGTGCCGCTGGCGGAGGTCGACCCGATCTACTTCTCGAGGTCCTACTACCTCGAACCGGAGGGAGTCGGGACCAAGCCGTACGTCCTCCTGCGCGAGGCGCTGGAGGCCTCCGGGCGGGTGGCGGTGGTCAAGGTGGCCCTCCGGCAGCGTGAGTCGCTGGCCACCTTGCGGGTCCGCGACGGTGTGCTCGTCCTGGAGACGATGCTGTGGCCCGACGAGGTCCGCACGCCCGACTTCGCCTTCCTCACCGAGGACGTCGAGGTACGCCCGCAGGAGCTGGCGATGGCCGAGTCGCTCATCGAGGCGATGGCGGGGGACTTCGACCCGACCGAGTACTCCGACGAGTACCGCGCCGCCCTGCAGGCGCTGATCGACGCGAAGGTCGAGGGGCACGAGGTCGTCGAGGCCGCGGCGGAGGCGCCCACGGCTGGCTCCGTGGTGGACCTCATGGCGGCCCTTCGGGCCAGCGTCGAGGCGGCCAAGCGCGAGAAGACCGAGTCCGCTTGATGCTCCAGACGGGGGAACGAGGGAGCCCGGGACCCTGACCTGCTGCCACACTCGCTGTTGTGGGCGAGGGGGGGCCCGGCGCTTCCGCCGGGGACATCGTCGCGGCGCTGCGCGCCGTGCCGGGAGTCGCCGACGCCGAGATCGCCCCGGACGGGCGTCCCGGCGGTGCCGGGACCTTGCGGCTGACGCTGGAGCCCGGCTCCGACGAGGTGGCCGTCGCGGCGGCGGTGAACCGAGTGCTGCGCGAGCGGTTCGGTCTCGCCGTCGACGCCGAGCGGGTCGCCGTGGTCGACGAGTCGACGCTGCGGCGGCCCCGCCGGTCGGGCGGCTCGGAGGCGAGGGAGCAGGGGGGCCTCAGGGTCGAAGGAGCAGGCGTGGGCACCCAGGCACAACCCGGGGGAGCCGGTGCGGGGACGCCGCCTGGCCCTTCGGTGGGCGGTCCGGTGCAGGCCGAGGGCGTCGGCCCGAGCATCGGCACCGAGGGCGTGGGTCCGAGCATCAGCACTGAGGGCGTGGGCCCGAGCATCGCTGCTGAGGGCGTCCGCCCGAGCACCAGCACCGAGGGCAGGGCCGGCCTGCGCCCGGTCCCGGGCGAGATCACCCTGCCGCCGGCGCAGCGCAACCGGCTGCTCATCGAGAAGCTCCAGCTGACCTCGGCCGACCTCACGGTGGACGTCGAGGTGAGCCTGGCCTTCCAGGGGACCGCCTACGTCGGCTCGGCGCGATCCGGAGCCACACCGAGCTCGATCCACCGCGCCGTGGCCCAGGCCACGCTGCGCGCCGTGGAGACCTGCATCGGCGCTGCCGCGCGCTTCGAGGTGGAGCACCTCGAGGTCTCGCCGATGGGCAGCGAGCGCGCCGTCGTCGTGGAGATCTCGATGGTGACGCGCCGGGGCAGCGAGCGGTTCACGGGGGTCAGCGCCGTGCGCGACGACGTACGGGCCGCGGTCGTACGGGCCAGCCTCGCGGCGTTGAACCGCCGCCTCGAGAGCTTCCTGGTCCCCGCCTGACGAGGCCGTGCGCCGGGGTGTGAGGATCGTGTCGTGAAAGCGCGTCACGCCGAAGGCGTCCACCACCTCGTCGCTGGTGAGGTGATCGTCGACGCGGGCGACCTCGGGATCGCCGCCCCGTTCGAGGGCTGGCCCGCGGAGACCCTCGCGCTCCCCGGCGAGATCACGCTGTCGGTCCGCACCACGCCGGCCGCTCCCGGTGCCCAGCCCGCCGTGCTCGTCCACGGCCTCGGTGGCTCCGCGCTGAACTGGACCACCTCGAGCGCCCTGCTCGCGGACCGGCTGGCGTGCCGGGCGCCCGACCTGCCGGGGTTCGGCGAGAGCCCGCCGCCGCACGACGGCGACTACGGGGTCGACGCGCACGCCCGGGCGGTGGAGGAGCTCATCGAGGCGGACGGCCACGGGCCGGTGCATCTGTTCGGCAACTCCCTCGGCGGGGCGGTCGCGGTGCGGCTGGCCGCGCGACGGCCCGACCTGGTACGCAGCCTCGTCCTGGTGTCCCCGGCCCTGCCCGACTGGGTCCCGACCCGGTGGCGGACGGAGGTGGGGGCGCTCGGCCTGCCGCTGGTGGGTCCGGCGCTGTCGCGCCGGGTGTCCGTGCTCACGCCCGAGGAGCGGGTCGCGGGCGCCATCCGCCTGTGCTTCGCCGAGCCGTCGCAGGTCCCGGACGCGTGGCGTCAGGCGGCGATCGTCGAGGCGGAGGCCCGCGGACGCAAGCTCTATGCGGCCGACGCGCTCGCCCGGTCGATGCGTGGGCTCATCGCCGCCTCCGCTCCTCGAGTGGACGGGCTGTGGTCCTCGGTGGATCGCGTCGTCGCGCCGACGCTCATCCTGCACGGAGCGAGGGATGCGCTCGTGCCGGTACGTGCCTCGCGCCGCGCCGCGCACCGCATGCGGCACGCCCGGCTCGTCGTTCTGCCTCGTGCGGGCCACGTGGCCCAGATGGAGAGCCCGCACGTGGTCGCAAGGCTGGTCCGAGACCACCTGGACCGCTGCGCTGCGGCCGGTCGCCCCGGCTGAGCCCGCGCCCACTCCTCGGACGCCTCGTCGGGAATGCCGCCCACCGTGACACCGTTGTCGGCAGCGTTGCCGCGAGAGGAGTGCTCGTCGTGTCCCTGCCGCCCCTGGTGGAACCCGCCGTCGAACTCAGTGTCGACGAGGTTCGCCGGTACAGCCGACACCTGATCATCCCGGACGTCGGCATGACCGGCCAGAAGCGACTGAAGAACGCGAAGGTGCTCTGCGTCGGGGCCGGTGGCCTGGGGTCGCCGGCTCTCATGTACCTCGCCGCCGCCGGGGTCGGGACGCTGGGCATCGTCGAGTTCGACGTGGTCGACGAGTCCAACCTGCAGCGCCAGGTCATCCACCGGCAGTCCGACGTCGGCCGGTCCAAGGCCCGGTCCGCCGCGGACAAGGTGGCCGAGATCAACCCCTACGTCGACGTCCGTATCCACGAGGAGCGTCTCGACAGCGGCAACGTCATGGCTCTGTTCGCCGACTACGACCTCATCGTCGACGGCACCGACAACTTCGCCACGCGCTACCTGGTCAACGACGCCGCGGTCTTGCTGGGCAAGCCCTACGTCTGGGGATCGATCTATCGCTTCGACGGCCAGGCGTCGGTGTTCTGGGCCGAGCACGGCCCCTGCTACCGCTGCCTGTACCCGGAGCCGCCGCCTCCCGGCATGGTGCCCTCCTGCGCCGAGGGAGGCGTCCTCGGCGTGCTCTGTGCCTCGATCGGCTCGATCCAGGTCAACGAGGCCATCAAGCTGATCACGGGCATCGGCGAGCCGCTGGTCGGTCGCCTGATGGTCTACGACGCCCTCGAGATGACGTACCGCGCCATCAAGGTCCGCAAGGACCCCGAGTGCGCCGTGTGCGGGAAGAACCCCACCGTCACCGAGCTCATCGACTACGAGGCCTTCTGCGGCACGATCAGCGAGGAGGCCGCCGAGGCGGCCAAGGACTCCACGATCAGCGTCAAGCAGCTCAAGGAGCTCCTGGACGCCCGTGACGCGGGGGAGCAGGACTTCTTGCTCGTGGACGTACGCGAGCCGGGCGAGTACGAGATCGTGCACATCGCAGGGTCGGTGCTGGTTCCGAAGAACGACTTCCTCATCGGCGACGCGCTCGCGTCGCTGCCGCAGGAGAAGCCGGTCATCCTCTACTGCAAGACGGGTCAGCGCTCGGCCGAGGTCCTGGCGGTCCTCAAGGCGGCGGGGCTCTCCGACGCCAAGCACGTCGGGGGCGGCGTGGTGGCCTGGGTCAACCAGGTCGAACCGGACAAGCCGTCCTACTGAGACACGGCTACGGTCGTGGCGAGGCCGCCACGAGGAGCCGTCCGGCGAACCGGGCGCGGGAGCGCGCGGAGCGTCTGACAAGTCCCGACCACCCGCGTTGATGTCGGGCTGTCACAGGGAGCCCTTGGCCTGCAGCCAGCGGAAGGCCGCCCAGCCGGGGGCCACCGGCAGCCAGTACGTCGCCAGGCGGAAGAGCAGCACGCTCGACACGGCGGCCCCGCCCTCCATCCCCGCCGCCGTCAGGCCGGCCGCGAGGGCGGTCTCGACCGCGCCGAGCCCGCCGGGGGTCGGCGCCGCGGAGCCCACCGCGGCACCGGCGAGATAGACCACCGAGATGGCGGGCCACGGCAGGTCGCCGCCGAAGGCGCGCACCGACGCGACGAGCGCGGCGCAGTAGGCGATGTTCAGGAACACGCTGCCGCCGATGCCTTCGGCCAGCTTGCCCGGCCGCTGTGCCACGGCGAGCAGGTGCGGAATGACCTGACGGCCGAGGGTGGTCAGCCGCGAGCCGATGGTGCGTCTCGCCCACGGAAGTGACAGGAAGCCGCCGGCCACCAGCAGCAGGACGGCCGCTCCCACCACGGCTCCCTCGGGCGGGTCGAAGGAGGTGTGCGCCTGGGTCCCCGCGAGCACGCCGACCGTGACCAGCAGCACCAGATGCACGACGAACGACATCGCCTGCCACACCCCGATCGTGGCCAGGGCCACGGGGCCCTCGAGCCCCTGGCGCTGCAGGAAGCGGGCGTTCACGGCAGGGCTGCCCACCGCGGGTGGGGCGACCAGGCTGACGAAGGAGGAGGCGAGCTGGGCCAGCAGGGTCCTCGGCAGCGGGATCCGCTCGAGCACGAACCCGTTGAGGCTGAACGCGGCGCCGATGTAGGTGAGTGCCGAGCACGCCACGAGAACCACGACCCAGGGCCAGTCGGCCCGTCGCAGCAGCCCGATCAGGTCGACGTCGGAGAGCTGGGACAGCAGGACGTAGGCCGCGACGGCGCCGCCGACCACGAGGAGCAGCCGCCGCCAGGTGAGGCGCTCGACGCTCGTGTCCGGGGCGACGCCGGTGGTCTCGGCGGGGGCCACCGCCATGACCGCCTCGCGGACCTCCTCGAGGAGCCCCCGCTGCCGGCGCAGCGCCTGCCGGGTGCTGCGGGCCAGGACCAGGGACTGCAGGACCGGCAGCGCCGTCGCCAGCGCGTCGGGGCCGAGCACCGCTGCGCCCGCGCCTACCGCGGCCCGCGGTCCGGCCACCAGTGCCAGCGTGGTGAGCAGCTGGGCGACGTCGAGGCGCTGGTGCAGGTCGGTGGCCGCCACCTCGCCGCCGCGCATGCCGGTGAGCAGGATCGCCCGGCCGGGCGTCACCCAGATGTTCTCGGCGGTGAGCTCCCGGTGGGCGAGGTTGGCCCGGCGAAGCGCGGCCAGCTCCTCCCAGATCGACTCCAGCAGCGCCTGGTCGACCTCGCCGGGCTCGAGATCGGCGAGTGCCCGGGCGTCCCGGTGCTCGTAGGCGAGCATGACGGCGGACGGACCGACCTCGGAGACGGCGAGCAGCCGGGGGGTGCCGACGCCGGCGGCGGCGAGCGCATAGGTCATCAGCGCGTCGCGCTCCAGGGTCTGCTGCACCGACACCAGGGTCCGCCCGGCTGCCGGCCCGCGGACGAGCAGCAGCCGCCAGAGCCGGTAGGCCAGTCCCGCGCCCTCCAGGTCGCGATCCAGGACGACGACGTCGACCGGCGCCCCACCCGCGCGCGACCCGGCGTAGCGCCGGCCGTCCTCGGGACGCGACGGGATGCGCTCGAGACGCACGAGGTCGGGCAGCGAGCCGGCGAGGACGGCTGCGATCTCGCGACCGCTCGGCCGGCTGGGGACGGTCCCGAGCACGACCCGGGCGGCGAACCCGATCGTCAGGCCGAGCAGGATCCCGGCCGCCACCGACAGCAGCGTCGCCCGGCCGGCCAGCAGCGTGGTGGCGACACTGGCACCGACCACGACGACCGACAGCGGGAGCAGTCCGCGCCGCTCCCCGACACGGGCGACCACGAGGAACGCGACGGTGCTCGCGAGCAGGACGGAGAGTGGGCTGGACAGGGTCCCGCTGGCGACCCCGACCGACAGGGCGAAGCGCAGCTGGCTGAGGCGGTCGACGTGCACGATCCCGGTGTTCAGGGCCACCACGACGACGGCCGCGAAGGCCGTCCCGGCCATCGCGTCGATGAGCTGTCGGGGTCGGCGGCGCACGAGCAGGTCGAGGCTCACCGCGATGGGCAGGCCGAGCAGCCCGACGCCGGTGATCAGGTTGAGCAGGAAGAGGACCACGGCAGGGACCAGGGAGACCGCCTGGACCACGTCGGTCTCGACCCCGGTGGCCGTGCCGTGCGCGATGGTGCCGAGGACGAGGGTGAGGACGAGGGCGACCAGTGCCACGGCGAAGCGCAGCGCGTCCGCGGGTCGCCGCACGCGCTGGGCGAGCGGCGGCTCGACGACCTCGACGCGCGCGTGCTCCTGCACGGTCACCGCACGATCGTGTCACGTCCCGTCGGAGGCCCCGGTCAAGATGGGGTCCGTGCCGTCTCCGCTGCCCGCCCACGCCGAACGCGTCCTCGACCTCGTGGAGCGGGTGCCGTCGGGGTCGGTCGTGACCTACGGGGACGTGGCCGAGATGCTCGGTGAGGGCTCCGGACGCACCGTGGGGCGGGTCATGGCCCTCTACGGCGGTGCCGTGCCCTGGTGGCGCGTGGTCCTGGCCAGTGGCCGTCCGGCGCCGGGGCACGAGACAGAGGCCTTGCGGCGGCTTCGCGCCGAAGGGGTCCCGCTGCGCGGCGACCGGATCGTGCTGCGGGACGCTCGTTGGTCCGGGTGAGCGGCCCGGCGCCGACGTACCGACTGGTCGCCGCTCCTGCGAGCACGCCCGCGCCGGTGCGGCTCGACCCGGCGCAGCGGGCGGTCGTCGAGGTGGTCTCGCGCCGAGGCTGCGGACCGGTGCTGCTGCTTGCGGGACCGGGGACGGGCAAGACCACGACGCTTGTCGAGGCCGTCGCGCAGCGGGTGGAACGGGGATGCTCCCCCGACCGGGTGCTCACGCTCACCTTCAGCCGCAGGGCGGCGTCGGAGCTACGGAGGAGGCTCACCCTGCGGCTGGGCCGTGCCCTGTCCGTGCAGCCGGCCTGGACCTTCCATGCCTTCGCGCTCTCGCTGGTGGCCGCGTCCCGGGCAGCCGAGGATGCGGGGCGTCCGTTGCGCCTGCTCTCGGCACCGGAGCAGGACGTGGTGGTGCGCGAGCTCCTGCTCGGGGACCGGGTGGACGGCCGTCGTGACTGGCCCGAGGAGCTCGTGCTCGCCCTCGGGACCCGCGGGTTCGCCGATGAGGTGCGCACGTTGCTGGCCCGCGCCCGCAGCTTCGGCCTGGAGCCTCCGGACCTGGCCGCCCTCGCGAGGGCGGCCGGCCGGTCGGACTGGTCGGCGAGCGCGCGTTTCCTCGACGACTACCTCACCGTCCTCGACGACCTCGGGGCCGTCGACTACGCCGAGCTGGTGCACCGGGCCGCCGTCCATGCGGAGGGCGAGGTGGCGCGCCACGCCCTGCGTGACCGCTTCGACCTGGTCGTCGTCGATGAGTACCAGGACACCGACCCTGGCCAGGAGCGGCTGCTCCGGGCGCTCGCCGGCGACGGTCGGGACCTGCTCGCCGTGGGAGACCCGGACCAGTCCATCTACGCCTTCCGCGGGGCGGACGTACGCGGCCTGCTCGACTTCCGCGACCGCTTCCGGGGCGTCGACGGTTCCCCTGCCCGGGTGCTCACGCTGAACGTCTCACGGCGAGCGGGCCGCACCCTGCTCACGGCCTCCCGCCGCCTCGCCGTGGCCATGCCCCTTGCGGGAGCCGGCCTGTCCATGCCGCTGCGCGAGCACCGTGCGCTGCGGCCGGGGCCGGACACGCCCGACGGTGCCGTCGAGGTCTGCACCTTCCCGAGCGCCGCTGCGCAGCTGGAGGCGGTGGGTGACCTGCTGCGTCGCGAGCACCTGGACGCGGGGACCCCTTGGGGGTCGATGGCGGTGCTCGTCCGCTCAGGCGCTCGCTCGATACCCCTGGCCCAGCGCGTCCTGGGCGGCGTAGGGGTCCCGATCGAGGTCGCCGGTGATGAGCTGCCGCTGGTGCGCGAAGCCGCCGTTGCACCGCTGCTGCTCGCGCTGCGCGTGATCACCGATCCCGCTGCGCTCACCCAGGAGGCGGCGCGCGCGTTGCTGCTCTCCCCCCTCGGGGCGCTCGACGCCTCCGGGTTGCGCCGGCTCGGCCGGCGCCTGCGCGCCCGGGAGCGCACGCGGGGCGCGGTGCTCCCGCGACCGAGCGCGGAGCTCGTGCGCGAGGCGCTGGCCCAGCCGTCGCTGCTCGGGTCGCCGGCCACGGTGGCGGAGGTGCCCGAGAGCCGGCGCCCCGAGATGGCGCACAGGCCCGCCGACCCGGCGGTGTCAGCTGCGCGTGCGCTCGGCGAGCTGCTGCACTCGGCGAGGGAGCTCGCCGACCGTGGTGCCTCGACCCACGAGGTCCTGTGGCACCTGTGGGACTCCACGGCCTGGCCGCGCCGCCTCGAGCGCCAGTCGCTCCTGGGGGGGCGCGAGGGTCATGCGGCGGACCGCGACCTGGACGCCGTGGTCGCTCTCTTCGACGCCGCGGCGCGAGACGAGGAGCGTGGCCCACGCCGCGCGATCGCCGCCTTCCTGGACGAGCTCACTGCCCAGCAGATCCCGGCCGACACCTTGGCGGAGCGCGGCACCCGTGGCGATGCGGTTCGCCTGCTGACCGCCCATCGCAGCAAGGGGCTGGAGTGGGACGTCGTCGTCGTCTGCGACGTGCAGGAGGACAGCTGGCCCGACCTGCGCAGGCGCGCGTCGGTGCTCGAGGCCGACCGGCTCGACCGCTTCGGCCTGGTGCCGCCGCCCTCTCGCGGGGAGCTGCTCGCGGAGGAGCGCCGCCTGTTCTACGTGGCGGTGACGCGCGCCCGGCGCCGGCTCGTGGTGACCGCCGTGGACTCCCCCGAGGACGACGGCTCCCGCCCCTCCCGCTTCCTCGCCGAGCTCGGGACCGCGGTCGAGGCTCGCACCGAGGACGCCAGCCGTCGCCCGCTGACCCTGAGCGCCCTGGTGCGCGAGCTTCGCCAGGTGGTCACCGACCCGGCGGCGGACAGCGCGCTGCGCTCGGCCGCCGCGGCGCGGTTGGCCCGGTTGGCCGCCGCCCGCGCCCCGGACGGCACGCCGTTGGTCCCCGCGGCCCACCCGGACCGTTGGTGGGGCTTGGAAGAGCTCAGCGTGGCCGCAATCCCGCTCTTCGCGCCTGAGGAGGCGCTCGTCCTGTCGGCCTCCTCCCTCACCGGGATC
This sequence comes from Actinomycetes bacterium, assembly GCA_035506535.1. Taxonomy (NCBI): domain Bacteria; kingdom Bacillati; phylum Actinomycetota; class Actinomycetes; species Actinomycetes bacterium. Next base: position 76,095 of record DATJPE010000029.1, read on the forward strand.
ACCGACTGCCGGCTGCGCTGGTTCCTCGACCACGAGGTCGGGGGCCGCGAGGCCCGCGGCGCCGCCCTGGGGTTCGGCTCGGTGGTCCATGCCCTCGCCGACGCCGTCGAGCGTGGCGACGCCGAGCCCGATGCCGAGGCGCTCTCCGCTCGCCTCGACCGCGTCTGGGACCGGCTCGCCTTCGAGGCGGCCTGGCAATCCGAGAGCCAGCGGACGCAGGCGGTCGAGGCGCTACGCCGGTTCCTCGCCTGGCGGCGTGGCGTCGCGGCCCACGGTCGCCGGCTCGTGGGTTCGGAGGTCCGCTTCGAGGTGACGGTCCCGGTCGGCGACCGGGCGGTGACGCTGCGCGGGTCGATGGACCGCGTCGAGCTCGACGCTGATGGCGCGGTGGTCGTCGTGGACCTCAAGACGGGCCGCACTCCGCCGACCCAGCGCGAAGTCGACGAGCATCCGCAGCTGGGGCTCTACCAGCTCGCGGTGCGCGCGGGCGCCCTGGACTGTTTGCCCGAGGCCGCGGGCCGCCCGCCGGGGGGAGCCGAGCTGGTGCATCTTCGCGAGGACCGGCGGGGGCTTCCGTACGTCCAACGTCAGCCGGCGCCCGCCGCGGACGCTCCGGTCCCCGTCGAGGAGCTGCTCGAGTCGGCGGTGGCGGCGCTGGTCACGGAGGACTTCGCGCCGACGCCCGGGCCGCGGTGCGGGCGCTGCCAGTACCGCACGGCGTGTCCGGCACTGCCGGAGGGGCGGGGGCTGCTTCCGTGAGCCCGCCGAGCCTGGACCGGCCCGAGGGGTTGCGCGAGCTCCTCGGCGTGGCGCTGACCGAGGAGCAGCTCGCGGCGGCCACCGCGCCGCTGGAGCCGGCCGTCGTGGTGGCGGGCGCGGGATCGGGGAAGACGTCGGTGATGGCCGCACGGGTCGTCTGGCTGGTCGGCACGGGTCAGGCCCGCCCTGAGGAGGTGCTCGGGCTGACCTTCACGAACAAGGCCGCCGCCGAGCTGGCCCACCGGCTGCGGACGGCGCTGGCGCGGGCGGGCGTGGATGAGTCCGAGGGCTGGCCCACCGTCGCCACCTACCACGCCTACGCCGGTCGGCTGCTGCGCGAGCACGGACTGCGCATCGGCATCGAGCCCCAGGCGACCCTGCTCGCCGACGCGACGCGCTTCCAGCTGGCCGAACGGGTCCTGCGGCGGGCGCGAGGCCCCTACCGCGAGCTCGACACCACCGTCGCCACCCTCGTGGGCGACGTGGTCGCCCTCGAGGCCGAGCTGTCGGAGCACCTCGTCTCGACCGGGGAGCTGCGCGACCACGACACGGCCCTGCTGGACCGCCTGTCCGCCGTGCCGCGTCCCGCGGCGGCGGTGCGGGAGGCGGCGCGCGCCGCGCGCAAGCGCCGGGAGCTCTCCGACGTCGTCGACGCGCTACGGACCGAGAAGGCCGAACGCGCGCTGCTGGACTTCGGTGACCAGCTCCGGTGGGCCACGCGGCTGGCCGCCGAGCAGCCGGCCGTCGGCGCCACCGAGCGGGAGTGCTTCCGGGTGGTGCTCCTCGACGAGTACCAGGACACCTCGGTGGCGCAGCGCGTCCTGCTCACCTCCCTGTTCGCCGTCGCGGGCCACCCCGTGACCGCCGTCGGGGACCCGTGCCAGGCCATCTACGGCTGGCGCGGCGCCAGCGTCGCGAACATCGACGCCTTCCCCGCCCACTTCCGCCGTGGCGACGGGTCACCCGCCCGCCGCTACGTGCTGACCCAGAACAACCGGTCCGGTGGCCACCTGCTCGCGCTGGCCAACGATCTGTCCCGGCCGCTGCGGGCCCGCCACGCCGCGGTCCCCGAGCTGCACAGCCGGCCCGGCGCCGAGGCGAACGGGTGGGTCCACTGCGCGCTGATGGAGACCGCCGAGGACGAGGTCGCCTGGGTGGCCGAGCAGATCGCCGGCCTGTTGGCCGGGGGCGAGCACCGCCCCCGCGACGTGGCGGTCCTGCTCCGCGCGCGCTCGGGGTTCGCCGCCCTCCATGCGGCGCTCACCGCCCGGGGGGTCCCGGTCGAGGTCGTGGGGCTGGGTGGCCTGCTCCAGCTGCCCGAGGTGGCCGATCTGGTCGCGACCCTGCGGGTGCTCGACGAGCCCACTGAGAACGCGGCCCTGCTGCGCCTGCTGACCGGTCCGCGATGGCGGATCGGCCCACGCGACCTGGCGCTGCTCGGCCGCCGCGCCTCGGCCCTGGTGGGTGTCGCTGGGTCGGGGGGCCGGACCGGCGAGCTCGAGGAGGCGGCGGCGCTCGAACGCTCCCTCGAAGAGGCGGTCGCGGGGGTCGACCCGGCCGAGGTGGTCAGCCTCTGCGAGGCGCTGGAGCACCCAGGGGCAGCGGCGTACTCGCCACAGGCGCGGGCCCGCTTCACCCGCCTGGCGGCCGAGCTGCGCGAGCTGCGGGCACACCTCGGCGAACCGTTGGTCGACCTCGTTCGGCGGGTCCTCGCGGTGACCGGGCTGGAGGTCGAGGCCTCGCGTGCGTCCGGACTGGGCGCCTTCGTCGAGCACGCGGCCGGCTTCGCCGACCTCGACGGTGACCCCAGCGTGCGTGCCTTCCTCGCCTTTCTCGACGCGGCCGAGGACTTCGACCAGGGCCTGGACACGACGGCGGCGTCGGACCAGGACAGCGTGAAGGTCATGACGGTGCACAAGGCCAAGGGCCTCGAGTGGCCGGTCGTGGTGGTCCCCGACCTCACCGCCGGTGTCTTCCCCGCGACCCGAGGCCGGCCGCGCTGGACCCGCTCGGCCAAGACGCTCCCGAACCGGCTGCGCGGCGACGCCGAGGACTACCCGGAAGTGCGGGAGTGGTCCGGCAGCGGGCTGGCGGACTTCGACCGAGCCTGCCGCGACCTCGACGCTGTCGAGGAGCGCCGGCTGGCCTACGTCGCTGCCACTCGGGCCAAGGACCTCCTGCTGGCCAGCTCCCACTGGTGGGGACCCACGCAGGCGCGTCCGCGCGGGCCGTCGCAGTTCCTGCGCGCCATCAAGGAGCACTGCGACGCCGGCTTCGGGACGGTGGCGCGGTGGGCCGAGGAGCCGGTGCACGAGCGCAACCCGGGTCTGGAGCCGACCCACGTCCACGAATGGCCGCCACCCCTGGACCCCGCGGCGCTGGTGGCTCGCCGGGAGGGGGCGGACCTGGTCCGTGCCGCTCTCATCGAGGCCGGGGCCGTCGCATCCCAGCTCGACCTGCTGCCGGTGGAGTCCTCGGGGCTGGGCGAGGCGCAGCTGTCCCTGGTCGCGGCGTGGGACAGTGATCTCGCGTCCCTGCTGGAGGAGGAGGCGGCCCGGCGGGCCGCCGTACGCGAGGTCGCCCTCCCGGATGCGCTCTCCGCGTCCGCGGTCGTGCGCCTGGTGGCCGACCCCGACGGCCTGGCGCGCGACCTGGCCCGTCCGATGCCCCGCCCGCCGGCCGACGCGGCGAGCCGGGGGACCCGCTTCCACGCGTGGGTCGAGGCGCACTTCGGGAGCCACGCGCTCATCGACCGCACCGACCTGACGGGGGCCGCCGACGCGCAAGTCGACGCCGAGGCCGACCTCGCGCAGCTGAAGGAGGCGTTCCTGCGCGGCCCGTACGCGTCGCGGGTACCCCTGCACGTCGAGGCACCGTTCCAGCTGGTGCTCGGTGGCCGGGTCGTGCGGGGTCGCATCGACGCGGTCTACGTGACCGAGGACGGTTTCGACGTGGTCGACTGGAAGACCGGGCGCCGGCCCGCGGACCCGCTGCAGCTGGCGCTCTACCGCGCCGCGTGGGCGCGCGTCGCCGGCGTGCCGGAGGAGCGCGTGGGCGCCGCCTTCTACGATGTGCTGAGCGGGCGCGTCGTACGCCCGGACCGCCTGCCCGGCGGGGAGGAGCTCGCCGAGCTCCTCAGTCCGTCTCGAGCCACACGCGCATCGCGCAGTGGTCGCTGACCGGCAGGCGCAGCACCTCGGCGTGGTGACCAACGCCCGGCGGCAGCCCGTGCGCCAAGACGTGGTCGAACTGGACGCGGGGCGAGAACGACGGGTACGTGGCACCGCCGCCGAGCTCGCGCCACCCCGTCGCGAGGCTCGGCAGCCGGCCCGGCAGGTTGAGGTCGCCGAGCAGCAGCACCGGGGCCGGCATGCGGGCCACCCATCGCGCCACGCTGCGCAGCTGGCGCAGGTTCACCCCGGGCACGAACGACAGATGGGTCCCGACCACGGTGAAGGGCCCGTGCGGCCCGTCGACCAGCGCGGCCAGGGCGACCCGGGGCTCGTCCTCGACGACCATGAGGCGTGGCCGGGGACGGTCTGGCACCAGCAGCGGCATCGGAAGACGGGCCGGCGGGAAGCGGCGCAGCCACCAGCGCCGCACCGGGAGCCGGGAGACCAGCCCGATCCCGTACGCCGGCCCGGTCACCGCCTCCCCGGCTGCGGAGGTCGCGGCTGTCCACGCGTCCCCGGGGGTCCCCAGGACCGCCGGTGCGAAGCAGAAGCTCCGGGCGCCGAGCTCCTCGGCGACGAGCGCGGTCTGGTCGACCCCGCCGGACCGCTCCTGGCCCAGGTCGACCTCCTGCAGCGCCAGGAGGTCGACGTCGAGGGTCCGCGCCGCGGCGCGCAGCGCGTCGGCGCGGACCGACCCGTCGTCCAGGGCCAGCCCGTGCAAGAGGTTGAAGGTCGCCACGCGCATGATCAGGACACGCTACGCACCGGTGCCGGCGCCCGCCCGCCGGTAGCGTCGCGTCCGTGCTCGACGGGCTGGCGCTGGCTCGCGCGACGATGGACCGCGCCGGGGAGCGGTGGACCGACGAGGCGTGGATCGCCCAGCGACTCACCGATCCGCGGACCCGCGCCCTTCGGGTGCACGACGGCCGCGTACCGGTGCGCGACTCGCGCCTGGCCCTCGTCCCGGTCACGTCGGCCGGCCCGGGCACGACGTTCCTGCTCGGCGTCGACGAGGACGACGTCGCCTACGTCGGCGTGCTCACGGAGTCCGCGATCGAGGAGGCCGACGGGGTCCAGGCGCTCGACCTGCGCGCGGTGGGCAGCGTGCTGGACGACCGCGAGGTCGGCCTCGTCGTGCACGCCGTCGCGCTCGGCCACTGGCACGCCACCCATGCGTGCTGCGCACGGTGCGGCCAGCCGACCGAGGTGATCCACGGCGGGCACGTGCGACGTTGCCCGAGCTGTGGCGCCGAGCACTACCCGCGGACCGATCCGGCCATCATCGTGCTGGTCACCGACGCGCAGGGCCGAGCCCTGCTCGGGCACAACCCGCGCTGGCCGGACAGGCGCTTCAGCACGCTGGCCGGCTTCGTCGAGCCCGGGGAGTCGGCGGAGATGGCCGTCGCGCGGGAGGTGTCGGAGGAGGCGGGCGTCGAGGTGACCGAGGTGAGCTACCTGGGCAGCCAGCCGTGGCCCTTCCCCCACTCGCTGATGCTCGGCTTCACCGCGCGGGCGCTGGCCCCGGCCACGGTTCACGTGGACGGGGTGGAGATCACCGAGGCTCGCTGGTTCAGCCGCGAGGAGCTGGCCGAGGCGCTGGCGCGCGGCGAGGTGCTCATCCCGCCGGGCATCTCGATCGCCCGGCGCCTGATCGAGCACTGGTACGGCGGGCCGCTCCCGGGCGGGCGGCGGTGATCCGTCTCAAGCGCTGATGCGCTGGCGCACCTGGGCGAGGCTCGGGTTGGTCAGCGCGCTGCCGTCGGGGAAGGTGACGGTGGGGACGGTCTCGGTGCCGTGGTTGACCGACCGGACATACGCCGCGGCGTCGGGGTGCTGCTCGATGTCGACCACGGTGTAGGCGATGCCCTCCCGGTCCAGCTGCCCCAGCAACCGGTGGCAGTATCCGCACCAGGGAGTGCTGTACACGGTGATCGGGGCGGTCATCGGGCGTCCTGTTCGGGTCGTCGTGACGGGGGGCCGGGAAGTCGTTGACAGTTGTAGCACCCGGCAGCGACAACGTGGCCGGGTCCTCCAGTCTTCCCGCGACCGGGCTGTCGTGGCCTCTTGCCAGGATGGAGGGGTGGATCCCGACGCGTTGCTGGGCGGACTCGACGCCGAGCAGCGCGAGGTGGCGACCGCCCTGCGGGGGCCGGTGTGCGTGCTGGCCGGCGCAGGAACCGGCAAGACCCGTGCGATCACCCACCGGCTGGCCTATGGCGTCGCGTCGGGGGCCTGGGACCCGCGGTCGGTGCTCGCGGTGACGTTCACCGCCCGAGCCGCGGGGGAGATGCGCGGTCGCTTGCGCGAGCTCGGTGTGTCCGGTGTCCAGGCGCGGACCTTCCATGCGGCGGCGCTGCGCCAGCTCACCTACTTCTGGCCGCGGGTGGTCGGAGGGGACCCGCCCCGGATCGCCGGGTCCAAGGTCGCGCTGGTGCGCGAGGCGGCGGGACGGCTGCGACTGGCGCCGGCACCGACCGCGCTTCGTGACCTCGCGGGCGAGATCGAGTGGGCGAAGGTGACCCGGACCGCGCCCACGGGCTACGTCGCCGCAGCGCACGCGGGCGACCGCGGCCTGCCGGGCGGCTACGACCTGGAGGCGGTGGCACGGGTCTACGCCGGCTATGAGGAGGCCAAGCGGGCGGCCGGCCTGATCGACTTCGAGGACGTCCTCCTGCTCACGGTCGCCACGTTGGAGGAGCGGCCCGACGTGGCCGAGGAGGTCCGGGCCGTGTACCGCCGCCTCACCGTCGATGAGTACCAGGACGTCAACCCCCTGCAGCAGGCTCTGCTCGAGCTCTGGCTCGGCGGGCGCGAGGAGCTGTGCGTGGTGGGCGACCCCGGCCAGACCATCTACTCCTTCACCGGGGCCACGCCGGGCTACCTGCTCGGCTTCACCCGGCGCTGGCCGACGGCCCGAGTGATCAAGCTCGAGCGCGACTACCGGTCCACCCCCCAGATCGTCGACCTCGCCAACCGCCTGCTGGCGCGGGCGGGCGGATCGGGTGCGGCGCGCCTCGAACTGCGGGCGCAGCGGGCGCCGGGCCCCGAGCCGACCTACACCGGCTTCGACGACGAGCCGGCGGAGGCGGCGGCCGTGACCCAGCGGATCAGGGCCCTGATCGCCGCCGGGACGCCCGCCGCCGAGATCGCGGTGCTGTTCCGGGTCAACGCCCAGTCCGAGGTCTACGAGGCGGCGCTCGCGGCTGCGTCCGTGCCCTACGTGCTGCGCGGCGTCGAACGCTTCTTCGAACGCCGCGAGGTCGTGCAGGCCGTGGTGCTGCTGCGCGGCGCGGCTCGGGTGGCCGAGACCACCGGGGACGACCGCCCGCTCGCCGAGGAGGTGGCCCAGGTCCTGTCCGGGATGGGCTGGGACCCGGAGGTCACCCCCGCCGGCGGCGCGAGCCGGGAGCGGTGGGAGTCGCTGGCCGCGCTGGCCCAGCTCGCCGAGGAGCTGAGCGCGCGCGACCCCGGCGCCGGGCTGCGGGAGCTGGTCGTCGAGCTGGACGAGCGAGCGGCCGCTCAGCACGCGCCGACCGTCCCGGGGGTGACCCTGGCCTCCCTGCATGCCGCCAAGGGTCTGGAGTGGGACGCGGTGTTCCTCGTTGGGCTCGTCGACGGGACGTTGCCGATCGTCCACGCGGTCACGGCGGAGGCGGTGGAGGAGGAGCGTCGCCTCCTCTATGTCGGGGTCACCCGGGCTCGCGTGCACCTCGCGCTCTCCTGGGCGTTGGTGCGCAGCCCCGGCGGCAGCCGCAGCCGCCGGCCCTCCCGCTTCCTCGAGGGGGTCCGGCCGGCGTCGTCGGGACCCGGGCCGGCGGTGCGGGGCAGGCCGGGAGCGCGACGGGCCGAGGTCCGCTGCCACGCCTGCGGGCGCCTGCTGGTGAGCGCCACCGACCGCAAGCGCGGCCGCTGCGAGGGCTGCCCGCCGGCCTACGACGAGGACCTCTACGCGCGGCTGAAGTCCTGGCGGCTCGAGCGGGCTCGGGCCGACTCCGTCCCGGCGTACGTGGTGCTGACCGACGCGACCCTCGAGGCGGTGGCCAGCCGCCGCCCCGAGGACGTCGCGAGCCTGGCCGCGATCCCCGGCATCGGGGCGGCCAAGCTCGAGCGCTACGGGAGCGCGCTGCTCGCGATGGTGGCCGGGCGTCCGGCGCCCGCGCCGGAGGTCACGGAAGGGTAACGGTCTTCGACCGACCGCGATAAATGGTTTGCCTGGCCCCACCGGCGTTCCCTACCGTGCTCGGACCGGGTCTCGTCCGCCCGGCCGGCCGCCGCAGCAACGGCGCCGGGACCGACCCAGGAGGTGAGCGTCACGATGGAGACCACGTACCGCACGTCGACCAGCGCGACGTCGTTCCTCCGCGCTCGCATGTCCGTCCGGCCCCTCACGGGTGGCCGGACCAGCGTCGTGCTGTTGCCCGCCGACCAGATCGGCACCACGGGTGTCGTGCGTCCGCACGCGACCGTGGCCGATGAGTTCGACCTCCGCACCTGGAGTCCGCCGGTTTGACCGACCAGACCGGCAGCCCTCCAGGCCGCGGAACCCGACACCCGGGATCCGCGGCCTCTTTGTTTCCCCCGGACGCACCGACCGGTCGTCCGGGCCGCACGACCCCGTCCGACCCGACGACGGGGCGCGCCGTCAAGGCGCGGTGAGGTCCTTTGGAGGTGACACCGTGCTGCTCTCGACCCTCGTCCACGAGACCCCCGGGGCCGACGCGCTCGGTGAGCTGTTGCCCTGCCGGTCCTACGACCCGGAGCTGTTCTTCGCCGAGTCGCCGGAGGACGTCGAGTACGCCAAGTCCCTGTGCACCGCGTGCCCCGTCCGCTCCGCCTGCCTCGCGGGCGCGCTCGAGCGGCAGGAGCCGTGGGGTGTCTGGGGTGGCGAGCTGTTCGTCCAGGGCGTCGTGGTCCCGCGCAAGCGGCCCCGCGGCCGTCCCCGCAAGAACGAGGTCGCGGCCTAGCGCCGTCCTCTTCGACGGGTCCAGCCGGATCCGATCGCGTCCCCGAGGAGTCCTGTTGCCCATCCAGTCCCCGTCCGACATCGCCGACGGCCCCGACCTGGTGCCGTCACCGTCCGTCCCGAGGAGTTTCGCCATGTTCAACGCGAGTCTGCTGCCCGAGCACCTGGCTCGGTCACGACATTCCGACCTCCTGCAGGAGGCCGAGCGCTCCCGCCTGGCCCGCCGTCACCTGGCGCGTCATCGGCTGCGGCGCAAGGCGCTGCGGGCCGAGCGCGCTGCGCTGCGGGCCCGTCTCGCCCTCGCATCGCTGTGAGCGCGTCGACATCGCTCCACCCACCGCGCCCCGCCCCCCGGTCGTAGGCTGCTCGCCGGATCGAGGGGGTGGGGCGCTGTGGTGACCTGCTCGTGGTGCGGCCAGGTGGCCGACCCGCCGGACGAGGCGCCCGTCGACTGGGTCGTCGAGCGCTCCCCGGGTGCACCGCAACGGCAGTACTGCCCCGCGTGCGCCCGCGAGCACGTGCGGTCCATCGAGGCGAAGCTCGACGCCGAGCACTGGTGAGGCTAGGGCGCTCCCGCGAAGCCGGGCAGCCAGCGTTCCAGGGTCGCGCGGACCTCGACCTCGGCGCCCAGCTGGCACAGCACCCCGACCCCGCCCAGCCACACCCGGTGGACCAGCAGGTACTCGGGCGGGAGGTTGAGCTTCAGCCCGGTCGCGAAGTTCTCCCGCCTCGGGTCGTTGATCCGCTGGAACTGCGCACGCATCCACGAGCGCGTGAAGCGGAAGCGCTCATGCTCGGCCGGCTCGACGAAGGGCGCCAGATAGGCCAGCACCTGCTCGGGGTCGACGCGGGTGCTCTGACGGATGAACCCCTGCTCTCGCAGGCCGTCGACGACGGTCTGCGCGTCGCCTCGCATCGCCGTGCGCAGCAGGATCCCGATCGAGTCGGGCAGGCCGTTCGGGAGGCGGGCGACGGCGCCGTAGTCCAGCACGCCGAGCCGGCCGTCGGGGAGCATGCGGTAGTTGCCAGGGTGCGGGTCGGCGTGCAGCAGGCCCACGCGCGCCGGAGACGCGAACAGGAAGTACACGTAGGCGGAGCCGGCCGCGTCCCGCTCCTCCTGCGTCCCCGAGGCGATGATGTCGGAGAGTGGCCGTCCCTCCATCCAGCCGGTCACGAGCACATGGCGGGACCCGGCGAGCACGTGTGGGACGGCGACCCGCTCGTCGCCCTCGTAGGCGGCGGCGAAGGCCTCCTGAGCCTGCTTCTCCAGGGAGTAGTCGAGCTCCTCGACCATGCGCTCGCGCAACTCCTCCACCAGGGCGCGCGCGTCGACGCCGGGCATCAGTGCCCCGAGCATCCGGCCCATCCGGGCGACCTGGTTGAGGTCGGCGGTGAGGGCCTTCTCGGCCCCGGGGTACTGGATCTTCACCGCCACCGGCGTGCCGTCCTTCCAGACCGCACGGTGGACCTGCCCGATCGAGGCGGCCGCGGCCGGGGTGTCGTCGAAGGAGGCGAACCGGCGGCGCCACTGCCGTCCGAAGGACTCCGCGAGCACCGCGTGGACCGCCTTGGCCGGCAACGGCGGGGCCGCCTCCTGCAGCTTGGTGAGCGTGGCGCGGTAGGGGGCGGCGAGCTCCTCGGGGAGCGCGGCTTCGAAGATGCTCATGGCTTGGCCGAACTTCATCGCCCCGCCCTTGAGCTCCCCGAGCACGCGGAAGACCTGCTCGGCCGTGCGCTGCTGGATCTCGGCCGCCACGATCTCGGCCGGACGGCCGCCCACCCGCTTGCCGAAGCCCACGGCGGTGCGCCCCGCGAAGCCGATCGGCAGCGCCGCGAGCTTGGCGGTCCGGGTCACCGCGCGCTTGGGAACCTCGGTCACGGATCCATTCTCAGTGCTGTCCGCCCCATTGACACCCGCAGGCCGGGTGGAACCCGTAAGCCCGCTGGCTGGGCGTTGGCTCCCCGGCCCCGAACACCCACACGAGGGCAGGCCCCGGCCCGGGGACGGCGCCGGCGTCCAGCTGGTCCAGCACCAGACGGGCGGCCAGTGCCGCGGCGGCCGTCGCCAGGACCACGTCGCAGGGCGCGGTGGGCGCCGGGGGGCTCGACAGCTGGGCCATCAGCCGTGGCCAGCCACCGTCGAAGTCGGCGAGGTGGAGGTCGACGCAGCGTCGGCAGGGGCTGCGGCCCGGCCGGACCAGCGGGCCGACCACGGCTCCCCCGCCCAGCGTCGTCACCGCCAGGTGGGTGGCCCCCTGAGCACTCAGCTGAGCGTGCCGGGCCGGCCGGAGGACCTCCTCGTCGGCCAGGACGGTGACCGCGGCCGGACCCGCGTCCGGCCGGGTGGCCGGCGCGCTGCGTCGTACCGCCGCGAGGGCGGCCTCCGCGCGCGGGCTGCCCAGCGCGTCCACCCCGGGCCCGCACGGCCCGAGGTCGGCGGCCGACAGCGGCCGAGGGTCATCGATCCGGACCTGGCCCACCCCGGCCGCGGCCACCAGGGCCGCGACGGCCGCGCCGAGGCGACCCCCGCCCTCCACGACCACCGAGGCCTGCCGCCGCCGGGCCAGCGCGGCGTGCGCGCCCCCCGGGTCCCGGCGCGCCAGGGACAGCGCGGCCAGGTCTGGCGCGAGCCGATCCCGGTCGAGGTCGCCCAGGCCGCCCGTCCGGGTCAGGTCGGCGTCCTCGAGCATCCCCAGGCCGGCCAGCTGGTCGAGCATGTCGGCGACGTGCGAGGGGTCCAGTCCCCACCCGGCGGCACGCTGGAGCACCTCCTCGCGGGTGGCCGTCCCGTCCAGGCCCAGCAACAGGCGGGCCTGCGGCGGCGCCAGGTCCTGCAGGATGAGCGCCCGCCCGGGGTCCACGCCCAGCTGCAGGCTCGAGGAGTCACGCCACAGGCGACGAAGCGCCGGCTTGAGCAGGGGTCGCACGCGCCCAGCATGCGACCGCGGCCCTGTGGACGGTCCGTGCCGTCCCCAGAGCCGCGGTGCTAGCCGGGCGTCAGGCCTTGCCGAGGATCCGGTTGAGCTTGGTCCCGCAGACCGGGCAGATGCCCTGGGCCATCCGGCGACCGGACTCGCTCACCTTGATCTCGCCCGTGAAGTTGCGCTTCTCCTTGCACTTCACGCAGTACGCCTCGCCGGTGTAGCTCTCGGCCATGGGTCCTCCTGATGTCGATCGATCTCGCTCGATGTCGTGTCGGCCTGGTCTCGCGGCCTCGTGTCACATCCGGCTTGTCAGGTCCGGCTGGTCAGGTCTGGCTTATCAGGTCCGGCTGGCACAAACCCGGTCCCTCCGGCCGCGCCCCGGGCGTTCCGGCTCGCAGGCTCCCGGTCCCGAGGGGGCTGGGACCGGCGGCCGGACCGGCGCTCAGCGTACGTCACCGCGGGGCGACCGCCTCGTGGGCGCGCGGGGCTCGCGTCGGCCGCGCGGCGGGCGACAGCGCGGCGAGCCTGTCGCAACCGAGGCCCCCGGGTCGCACGCCCCGACCGTCCGCCTTCCCCTTGCGGACGCCCGGGCCGAGTTATCCCGGGGGCCTCGATGGACGGCGACGGTAGGCGGGTCCGGCCCGGCAAGTCAACGCGGGCCGCCACCCGGCTGTGGACGAGGGTGTGGACGACGTGGGGACGGCGTGGCGTGGCGCTGTGGACAGACGGTGAACGTCGCTGTTGGTGCCGCCGCCGGAGCTCCTCCGGGCGGACAGTGACCTGCGGAGACGTCCTGCACCGGGTGTGGACGAAAAGAAGTCGGCCCCGCGGCGGGCCGCTGTCGGGTCGCGGCGTTAGCCTCGCCGGTCATGGACGAGGTCAGCCCACTCGAACCGACCGTGGAGGTGCGCCGCAGCGCCCGCCGGCGACGTACCGTCAGTGCCTACCGCCAGGACGGTCGCACCATCGTGTTGATCCCGGCCCGGATGTCGCGGGCCGAGGAGTCGCGCTGGGTGGCGACGATGCTGGAGCGCCTCGAGCGGCAGGAGCACCGGACGCGTCCCTCGGACCCGCAGCTGGCCGAGCGGGCCGAGCAGCTGAGCCGGCGTCACCTCGGCGGTCGAGCGCGACCGTCCTCGGTGCGCTGGGCACCTGACCAGCAGCGCCGGTGGGGTTCCTGCAGCGTCGAGTCGGGGGCGATCCGGATCTCGACCCGTCTGCAGGGCATGCCGGGATGGGTGCTCGACTACGTGCTCCTGCACGAGCTCGCCCACCTGCTCGAGGCGTCGCACTCCCCGGCCTTCTGGGCCCTGCTGAGCGAGGTCCCGCACCTCGACCGGGCGCAAGGGTTCCTCGACGGCGTCGGGTACGCGGAGGGGGCGGGCCTGGCGCTCGCGGACGTCGAGGGATCAGGCGATCAGGACTGCGGATCGGGCTGAGCCGTGCCCTCGGGGCCATCGCCGGGACCGTCGTCCAGCGCGGCGATGTCCCAGTCGGTCTCGGTTGCTCGGGCGAAGGCCTCCGGGTCGTCGAGGTCGGCGGGGCCGGGCAGCAGGTCGGGGTGCGCCCAGACCGCGTCCCGGCCGCCGACACCCTTCGCGTCCTCCAGCGCCGCCCACAGCCGGGCCGCCTCGCGGAGGCGACGCGGCCGCAGCTCGAGCCCGACCAGGGTCGCGAAGGTCTGCTCGGCCGGCCCGCCCGAGGCGCGGCGGCGCCGGATGGCCTCCTGGATCGCTCCGGCGGCGGCGATCGGACCAGCGGCGCGGGTGACCACGGTGTCCACCCAGCCCTCCACGAGGGCGAGGAGGGTCTCCAGGCGGGCCAGCGCCGCCTGCTGCGCGGGGGTGTCCTCCGGCTCGAAGACGCCCGACTCGAGTGCCCGTTGGATCGCGGCGGGGTCGCCGGGGTCGATGCCGCCGAAGAGCTCTTGCAGCCTCGAGGCGTCCACGTTGATCCCGGCCGCGTACTCCTCGATGGCCCCGAGGAGGCGAGCCTCCAGCCACGCGACGTGGCCGTACAGGCGGTGGTGAGCGGCTTCCCGCAGCGCGACGTAGAGCCGGACGTCGTCCTGGGGGACCGAGAGACCGGCACCGAAGGCGGTGATGTTGGCGGGCAGCAGGACGGCCACGCCCGCGGGGGCGAGGGGAAGCCCGATGTCGGTGCCGGACAGCACCTCCAGAGCGAGGTGCCCGAGTCCCTGGCCCACCTGACCGCCGAACATCGCCCCCCCGAGCTGGCGCAGCATGCCCAGCATCGGGCCGGCCATCGAGCGCATCTCCTCGGGCAGCGCCTCGGCACTGGCGGCGGACACCTTCTCCGCCACCGGCCCCACGATCCGGGCCCAGGTCGGCAGGGTCCCCTCGATCCACTCGGAGCGGCTCCAGGCACGGGCCGAGGTCGTGCCGGCCGGCAGGGTGGTCGTCGGGTCCAGCCAGACCTCGGCGAGCCGCGCGGACTCCTCGGCGGCACGCTGCTCGGCCTCGGCGACGCTTCGGTCGCCCTCCGCGGCGACGACCTGACGAGCAGTGTCTCGCGCGAGGTTCCAGTTCACCGGGCCGCCGTCGCCCGAGGAGAGTGCACGGCCCAGCTGCTGGAGCATCTCGCCGAGGTCGGCGGAGGAGGAGAACCCGAAGGGCAGCGGCCCGCCCTCCCCGGGACCGCCGGGCTCGTCGTCGCCCGGAGGGCGGAAGCCGAAGGGGAAGTCGCTCACGGGTGCTCCTGACCGTAGGGACGGACCTCCACCGTAGCCAGACCGACGCTCGCTCCTCTCGCTGTCACGGCCAGGTTCGCCGACGGCGCAGTGCCGGTGAGGACGTACGCTGCCTGTCGTGGCGACCACGACCCTGCTGGCCGAGGTTCGCCGGCAGCCGTTGGTGGTCGAGGAGGTGCTCGCGGCCGTGGCGGACCCCGCCGCCGGAGGGAACGCCGTGTTCGTGGGTACGGTCCGCGAGGAGGACGGCGGCCGACCGGTGGTCTCGCTGGAGTACAGCGCCCACCCGAGTGCGACCGAGGTGCTGCGGGCGCTGGTCACCGCGGCGTCGGGGCGGCCCGGCGTCCTCCGAGCGGCGGTGCTGCACCGGGTCGGCACCCTGGCGGTCGGGGACGTGGCGGTCGTCGCGGCCGTGTCCGCGGCCCATCGAGGGCCGGCGCTGGATGCCTGCGGCGAGCTGGTCGAGGCGGTCAAGCACGAGCTGCCGGTCTGGAAGCACCAGCGCTTCGCCGACGGCACCGAGGAATGGGTCGGGTCGTGCTGAGCGTCGGGCGGTCCGACGCCCTCGCCCTACCCTGGAGCCATGTCCGTGCTGCTCTGGCTGGGACCGCCGATCGTGGCGACCGTCCTGGCCTGGGTGGTGGTCATCCTCTGGCACCGGCCCCGTCCGCCGCTCACCACCGACGAGTCGATCGAGGCGCACCAGCGCTTCCGCCGCGCCATGGAGCGGGAGCTGCCGCGACGGCGCCGTCGCCAGGCGCGGCCCCCCGGGGCCTGAGCCGCCCCTGATGCCCTCGCGCGTCGCGACCCAGGTCGTCGCCTCCCTGTTCGTCGTCGCGTTGCTGCTCGCCGCGATGGTGCTTCCGGTGCCCTACGTCAGCCGCGCGCCCGGACCGGTCTACAACACCCTCGGGACGATCGCGGGCTCTCCGGTGATCACGATCAGTGGCGCGGCGACCTACCCGACGACCGGACGCCTGGACCTCACGACGGTGTCGGAGTCCGGTGGTCCGGGTCGACGGCAGCTTTCGCTGCTGCAGGCGATCCAGGGCTGGCTGTCCAGCTCGGTGGCGGTGATCCTCCAGCCGCTCGTCTACCCCCCCGGCACCAGCGGCCAGGAGGTGCAGCAGCAGGGCACCCTGGAGATGCAGGACAGCCAGGACACCGCCGAGATCGTCGCGTTGCGAGCTGCGGGGATCCCGGTGACGCCGACCGTCGTGGTGGACACCGTCGAGGCGGGCGGTCCGTCGGACGGCAAACTGAAAGAGGGCGACGTCTTCGTCAGCGTGAACGGGACACCGGTCAGCGGCGATGACGACCTGCGCGCCGACATCGCGAAGGTGCAGCCCGGCGACGTCGTCCACCTCGTGGTCAAGCGGGGCGGCCGGGAGGTCGCCGTCGACGTCACCACGGTGCCCTCGACGGACGACCCGACCCACCCGATGATCGGGGTCAGCCTGCGCCTGGGGTATGAGTCCCCCGCCACGGTGAACATCAAGCTGGGATCGGTCGTGGGCCCCTCGGCCGGGCTGATGTTCACGCTGGGCATCTACGACAAGCTGACCCCCGGCGAGCTCACCGGGGGCCTGCACCTGGCCGGGACCGGGACCATCGCGGCCGACGGTTCGGTGGGCCCGATCGGCGGCATCCAGCAGAAGATGCGAGCGGCCCGGGACGCGGGTGCCACCGCGTTCTTCGTCCCCGCGCAGAACTGCTCCGAAGCGCTCCCCGCGAAACCGTCCGGGCTGCGCCTGGTCAAGGTGTCGACCTTCGACCAGGCGCTCACCGCGGTCCGCGCGCTGGCATCAGGGAACCCGACGACCTCGAGCGTCCCGGGCTGCTGAGGCCGGTCAGTCGGCGAAGGTGGCGCCGAGCTGCTCGCTCAGCCCGGGCGCGATCTCGGCGCCGGTGAGGACGGAGTCCTCCTCGTCCGCGGATCGGAACCGGACGGCGCACATGTGGTCGCCGTCGCGCATGACGGCGACCACCAGCCGCAGCTCCTCCCCGCCGTCAGCCCCCGTGGCGAGGGTTCCCTGCGTGGACCCACCGGCCACGACCTGCTCGGTGACGAGCACCGCTCCCAGCACCCCCGGCGGCCAGGCGACGCGCGCGAGGGAGGCCTCGAGCGAGCCGTACCAGGGCAGCTCGCCCTGGTCGAGGGGGGTGAGGGGGCCGGCCAGGGCGGAGGGATCGAGCTCGGTGGCCAGCTGCGGCTCCCGGGCCAGCAGGTCCTCGGTCGACACGACGCCGAAGAGGTGCGGCGGCTGGTCCCACCCGGCGGCGGACGCGTGCCGCTCCACGTCGAGCACGACCTGGGTCAGCGAGGCGAGGGTCACCGAGACATTGTCGACGGCCCGTCGTTCGGGAGCAGAATCGAGCGCAGGTACGTTGGCACACCGTGACGTACGAGATGCCGTCGGAGGGCTCGGGGCCGAGCCGGGGTGCGGCGGGTGGCGCCGGGAACGGGCGTACACGCCGGCGCCGGCTGCGCCGCCGCGGGCCGCTGCTGCCGATCCTGGTCGTGCTGGCCGCGCTCGTCGTCGGGTTCCTCGTCTTCGTGCAGTACTACACGCAGTGGCTGTGGTACCGCTCGATCGACTTCAGCGGGGTCTTCGCCACCCGGCTGCGCACCGAGGTCGTGCTGTTCGTCATCTTCGGTGCGATCGCCGGCGGAACGGTCGTGCTCAACGCCTGGCTCGCCTATCGGTTCCGTCCCCCGTTTCGGGGGCTGTCCCCCGAGCAGCAGAGCCTGGAGCGCTACCGCGTCTCCCTCGAGCCGTACCGCAAGGTGGTCGTGCCCGTGCTGGGGGTGCTCATCGGTCTCATGGCCGGCTCCTCCGCCGCCTCGCAGTGGCGCGTCTGGCTGATGTTCCGCAACGCGGTGTCCTTCGGCGCGTCGGACCCGCAGTTCCACCTGGACGTCTCGTTCTTCTCCTTCCGGCTGCCGTTCTGGCGCTACCTGCTCGGCTTCTCGTTCACGATCGTGCTGCTCTCGCTGCTGGCGAGCGTGGTGGTCCACTACCTGTACGGGGGGATCAAGCTGCAGACACCGGGGGAGCGGATGACCCCGGCGGCGCGGGTCCACGTCTCGGTGCTCCTCGGCCTGTTCGTGCTGCTCAAGGCCGTCGGCTACTGGCTGGATCGCTTCAGCCTCGTCCTCGACCAGCACAAGCTCAGCGGGAACTCGAGCGCGTCGTTCACCGGGGCGGGGTACACGGCCGTCCAGGCGATCCTGCCGGCGAAGAACATCCTCGTCGGGGTCGCCCTGATCTGTGCCGTCCTGTTCTTCCTCAACGTCTGGCGCCGTGGCTGGCAGCTCCCCGCGTTGGGGCTGGGGCTCATGGTGTTCTCCGCCGTGGTCATCGGCGGCGTCTACCCCGCCTTCGTCCAGTACTTCAAGGTTCGTCCCAGCGAGCCGATCCGCGAGCAGCCGTACATCCAGCGCAACATCAACGCGACGCGGGCGGCGTACGGCCTCTCGGGCATCTCGGAGGGCAGCCCGGTCTCCCCCGACGTCGTCGCCACGCAGAAGACCGAGCAGGCCGCGGTCGCACTCGAGCCCACGGTCCGCCTGATCGACCCGGTCAAGGTGTGGGCCAGCTTCACGAACAAGCAGCAGAACCGCGCGTACTACAACTTCGCCGACCCGCTGGACGTCGACCGCTACCAGGTGGGCGCGGGCGGCGGCGAGCTGGTCTCGGTGGTCGCGGCGCGCGAGCTCGACCCGACCAAGATCCCGTCGAACAGCCAGAACTGGGCGAACCTGCACACCGTCTACACGCACGGCTTCGGTTTCGTCGCGGCCTATGGGAACACGGCCACGCCGCAGGGCACCCCCGCCTTCTACGAGCAGGACGTTCCCCCGACAGGTCCGCTGAACATCACGCAGCCCCGGATCTACTACGGCGAGGACAGCACGCAGTACTCCATCGTGGGGGCCAAGTCCGGGACCACCGGCGGGCAGGAGCTGGACTACGCCGACGAGAACGTGGCGGGGCAGCAGGTGAACTACACCTACACCGGCAAGGGTGGGGTGGCGGTCGGCTCGTTGTTCCGCAGGGTCGTCTATGCGGTGAAGTTCCGTGAGGGCAACATCTTGCTCTCGGACCTGGTCAACCCGTCCTCGAAGATCCTCTACGACCGGACCCCGCGGGAGATGGTCGCGAAGGCCGCACCGTGGCTGCGGCTGGACAGCGACCCGTATCCGGCCGTCGTGGACGGGCGCATCGTGTGGATCCTCGACGGCTACACGACCACGAACGGCTACCCCTACTCGGAGCGAGCCACGCTGAGCGACGTCACCCAGGACACCTTCACCCAGAGCGGGTCCTCGAGCACGGTGGTGGCGCAGCAGAACACCGCCAACTACATCCGGAACTCGGTCAAGGCGGTCGTCGACGCCTACGACGGGACCGTGACCCTCTACGAGTGGGACCGCTCCGACCCCGTCCTGAAGATGTGGGAGCACGCCTTCCCCGGCACGGTGAAGCCCTACGCGGACATCCCGGCTGACCTCATGGCCCACTTCCGCTACCCCGAGGACCTGTTCAAGATCCAGCGAGATGCCTGGGCGCGCTACCACGTGTCCGACGCCTCCTCCTTCTACACGGGGCAGGACTTCTGGTCGGTGCCGGAGGACCCCACGGTGGACAGCAACAACCCGCCGTCGCAGCCCCCGTACTACGTCCAGGTCCAGATGCCCGGCCAGACCGCCCCGGTCTTCTCGCTCACCACGACGTTCACGCCCCGCGGACGACAACAGGCGTCGGCGTTCATGGCCGTGGACTCCGAGCCGGGTCCGGACTACGGCAAGATCCGCGTCATCGAGTTCCCGACCGAGAGCAGCACACCGGGGCCCCAGCAGGTCCAGAACAACTTCGAGAGCGACAGCAACGTCTCGCAGGAGCTCGCGCTGCTGCGGACGAAGGGGTCCACCGTCTCCTTCGGCAACCTCCTCACCCTGCCCATGCAGTCGGGGTCGGTGAAGAGCCCGCTCGGCCTGCTGTACGTCGAGCCGGTCTACGTCCAGCGTGCGTCGGGGAGCTCCTCCTTCCCGCTGCTGCAGAAGGTCCTGGTCGCCTACGGGGAGCGCATCGGCTTCGACGACACCCTCGCCGCGGCCATCAACGACGCCTTCGCGAAGAGCCCGGCGACCAGCACCGGTCAAGGCGGCAGCGGGACGGGCCCGCCGGGCGCCACAGGGAGCGGCACCCAGAGCCAGAAGCTGGCGGCCGCCTTGGCTGACGCCCAGAAGGCGCTGGCTGCCGCACGGACCGCCTTGCAGAACCAGGACTTCACTTCCTACGGGGAGGCGCAGGCACGGCTCGCGAGGGACATTGCCGACGCGGTCGCCGCGCAGCAGGCGCTGGCCTCCCCCTCGCCCAGTGCCTCGTCGAGCAGCTCCTCCTCCGCCTCCTCCTCGAGCCCCGGGTCGAGCGCCGCACCCAGCGGGTAGCGCCCCATGAACCCAGCGGGGAGCTCGGAATTTGCCCGCGAGAGTGCGCTCACCTAGGCTGGTGGGACCGACGCGGGGTGGAGCAGCTCGGTAGCTCGCTGGGCTCATAACCCAGAGGTCGCAGGTTCAAATCCTGCCCCCGCTACGCTGAGGCCTTTGTGGCGCAGAGCCTCCAGAACTCCGGTTCTGGAGGCTCTGATCATGTGCCGCCCATGTGTGGGCGTGCATCGCGAAGAATGGAACTGGTGCGGTAGAAGTTCTCCACCCGGACACGCATCGGAGGCTGGCGTGGCGCTTGGCGGGCTAGACCTCAACCTGCTCCCTACGCTGCACGCGCTTCTCGAGACACGAAACGTCACGCGGGCCGGGGAGCGGCTTCATCTGAGTCAGCCGGCCACCAGTTCCGCCCTGTCGCGGCTGCGGAGACACTTCGACGACGAGCTGCTCGTGCGGGTCGGGCGCGAGATGCAGCTGACCCCGCTGGCCCAGACCCTGCTGCCGCTCGTCACAGAGGCTCTTGTGCAGGTCGAGCGCACCTTCGACGTACGCCTCGAGTTCGATGCCTCGACCTCGGATCGCCGTTTCCGTGTTCGCGCCTCGGACTACGCCACGTGCATGGTGAACGAACCGCTGCGCCGATTGCTGTCTCTCGAGGCTCCGGGTGTCTCCGTCCAGTTCACGCCCCAGTCTCCTGATCGGCTCGCGTCGGGGACGACGGACGCGGATCTCCTGGTCGCACCGGTCGGGTACGGAGTCACGGGTCCGCATGACGTCGTCCTGCGCGACCACTTCGTTGCCGTCGTTAGCAGGCAGCATGCTGCCCTGACGGCCGACTGTGACGTCGTGTCCTTGTTGGCGGACCTGCCGCACGCGGTGGGCACGTTCGGAGACGATGTTGTCACTCCGGCGGACCGGCTCATGGAGCAGCTCGACATCCCACGGAAGGTGGCGGCGACCGTACCCGGGCTCCTTGCCCTGCCGATGCTGGTCATCGGGACAGACCTCATCGCCCTCATCCCCAACCGCCTGGCCCGGCGGTTCGACCACCTCGACGAGCTGATGATCCTCGAGGTGCCAGGGTCGATGTCGACACCACTGGTGGAAGCCATCTTCTGGGATCCTTCGCGGACCGCGGACGCGGCCTTGCAATGGCTTCGGGGGATCTTCGTGCGCGCTTGCGAGAGGTTGGGCAGCGAGTGACGCGTCTCAGCATTCGGCGGTCGAGTGTCCAACCTGTCCCCGCGACGTTCTGACAGCCACCGGCCCGCCGCGCAGGCTTAGGCTGTGGTCAGGCTCGCTGCTCGAGGAGCGGGCGCGAGGTGCCTCCTTGTCCCCACCGGGCGATGAGCCAGGCGAGCTGGACCTGTCGTCTTGAGGTGCGATGAGCGAGCGTGGATTCGCGGGGTTTGGTGCCCGTGCCCGGCACACCAGGTCGTGGCGCGCACTGGATCTGGGCGCCCGCGGCCGACCTTCCTTCGCCGCGCTCGTCCTCGCCTGCGGGATCGGACCGGTGGCGCTGGACACCTACCTGCCGTCGATGCCGACGATGGAGGGGTCGCTCCACACCGGGGCCTCGACGATCCAGCTCACCGTCACCTGCTACATCGTCGGGATGGCCCTCGGCCAGCTCTTCTCCGGCGCGATCAGTGACGGAACGGGCCGGCGCGCCGCTCTGCTGGCGCCGGCCATCGTGTTCACCCTCGCCTCGGTCGTGGCCGCGAGCACACCCTCCGTCGATGTCCTGCTCGCGGTCCGCCTGGTGCAGGGAGCCGCGGCCGGCGCCGCGATCGTCGTGGGACGGGCGGTGGTGAGCGACGTCTATCGGGGGCCGGATCTGGCTGCGCGGCTCGGTACCGTGGCGGTGATCGTCCAGCTCGGTCCCGTCGTCGCCCCGGTCCTGGGCAGCGCCTTGCTGCGGGTGGCCACGTGGCGAGCGATCTTCTGGGGGATGGCGGGGGTCGGGGCCGTCCTGGCGACCGCGGTCGCCTTGCGCGTGCCGGAGACGCTGCCGGTCCGAGACCGGCACGGCCGTGGCGTCGGGCTGGCCGTCCTGCGGATGCGCACCCTCCTGTGCGACTGGTCGTACATCAAGCATGTCCTCATCGCCTGCGCCATGGTCTTCGGGTTCTTCGTGTACCTGGGGGGCTCCTCCTTCGTCCTGCACTCCGTCTACGGCGTGACGCCGAGCGAGTACGCGGTCATCTTCGGAGGGAACGCCGCTGCGATGGTGCTCGGCGCCCTCGTGTACCGACTGACGGTACGACGGCGGGGGCCCGTCGCTCTGCGACGAGCTGGTGTCAGTCTCGGCGCGGCCGCGGCGACCCTCCTTGTAGCAGCCGCGGCGGTTGGACCCGACCGGCTGCCCGGTGTCGGGCCGCCGTGGGCGCTGCTGGCCCTCATCGCGGCCTCGATGGGTCTGGTGGCCCCCGCCACGGCGACCCTGGCCCTGCAGGCGGGAAGCTACCTGAGGGGAACGGCGTCCTCCCTGCTCGGAGGACTCAGCCTGATCGCGGGCGCGCTGGCCACTCCGCTGACCGGATGGCTGGGATCGAGCAGCCTGCTGCCCATGTCCCTGCTCATGCTGGGCGGCTACCTGGTCAGCGTCGCGCTCATGCTCGGCGTCGACCGTGGGTCGCGGGGGACCGCACACGAGAACCAGCTCAGCTCACACGACCGATGACCGTGACCAGATGGATCCGTTCCGCACCGCGGGCTGATGTGCCACCGCTGCGGCAGCGATCGGCCACGCTTCGTTCCGCGCGGATCGCCGGCCTCGTCGCGGGGCTGGCCGCCCGCTCGTCGCTCACCGCCGTGCGCGGACGGTTCGACGACGACCCGGCCAGGCTGCGTCGACGGGCCCGTGCTCGAAACGCCGACGCCCTTCGCACGACGCTGGGCGGGATGAAGGGCGGGGCGCTGAAGGCCGGCCAGCTGCTCTCGACCGTCGACTCGCTGTTCCCGCCGGACCCCGACCGCACGTGGACCGAGGCGCTGACCGCTCTTCAGGAGACCAACGAGCCCCTGGACTGGGCGCAGGTGGAGCCGGTCCTGCGACGAGGGCTCGGCGCACGGTGGCGGGAGCTCCTGGACATCGATCCCGTGGCGGTGGCAGCGGCATCCCTCGGGCAGGTGCACCGCGGGGTCTGGCACGACGGTCAGCAGGTAGCCGTGAAGGTGCAGTACCCCTTCGCCACGGCGGCCCTCCTCGCCGACCTTCGCGCCCTGTCCGTGTCGCTCCGGCTCGCGGGGGTGGTCCTGCCCGGGCTGCTCGCCGCACCGGTCGTGGACGAGCTGCGACGCCGGGCGGGGGAGGAACTCGACTACGTGCACGAGGCGAGGGCCCAGCGCGAGGTCGCGGCGGCCTTCGCCGGGTCCACGGAGTACGCCGTTCCCGGTGTCGTGGCGGCCGCGGAGGGCGTACTGGTGAGCCAGTGGTTGCCGGGTCGCCCGCTCGTGACGGTCGCCGACGACACCCGGGACGAGAGGTGTCGTGTCGCCTCCCTCTATCAGCGCTTCGCGCTGCTGGCGCCGTCGCGCGCTGGATGGTTGCACGCCGATCCGCACCCCGGGAACTTCCGGGTCACCCCGGACGGCCGGCTCGGCGTGGTCGACTTCGGCGCCGTTGTCGCGATGCCCGACGGCCTGCCCCCGGCCTTCGGCCGACTCGTGCGTGCCTTCGCCGACGAGTCCGCCCCGGGTGACGCGCAGACGGCGCTGGTCGCGGCGGGACTGGTCAGGCCCGGCCGACGGGTCGACCTCGACAGCCTGCGTGCGGTCATGTCGCCATTCAGCGAACCCGCCCGCCACGACATGTTCGCCTTCTCGTCGTCGTGGTTGCGCTCGTGCTTCGCCCGAGACGACGCGTCACGGGACCCGGACTACACCGCGGCGATGGGGCTCACCCTGCCGGCGGAGCACCTCATGACCCAGCGGGTCTGGCTCGGGGTGATCGGGGTGCTCTGCCGCCTCGACGTCACCGTGCCGGTGCGCCCCGTGCTGGCCGAGCTGCTGCCCGGGTTCGACGGAACTGCAGCCCCATGATGAGCCCGGCCGTCGACGTCTGAGAGGCATCGATCCGGCAAGATCTGTCTCACCGCGATGCCGGCGAGCCGGGGCCGGCCTCCGAGGATCTGGCACGATGTCACAAGGGGAGCTCGATGAGTCCTTCGGCCCGCTCGGACATGGAGATCGCTCGAGCAGCCGAGCTCGAGCCGATCGGAGACGTCGCGTCGAAGCTCGGCATCCCCTCCGACGCGATCGACCTGCACGGGCGGTACAAGGCCAAGGTGAGCCTCGACTACCTCGGCGCGCTCCCGACCCGGGCGGACTCGAGCCTGATCCTGGTCACCGCCATGAGCCCGACACCGGCGGGCGAGGGCAAGACGACGACGACGGTCGGGCTCGGTGACGGTCTACGCAGGATCGGCAAGTCAGCGGTGATCTGCCTGCGGGAGCCGTCGTTGGGCCCGGTGTTCGGCGCGAAGGGCGGGGCGACGGGAGGCGGCCACGCGCAGGTCGTGCCCATGGAGGACATCAACCTGCACTTCACCGGCGACTTCAGCGCCATCCAGCTCGCCAACAACCTGCTCGCCGCCCTGCTCGACAACCACATCCATCACGGAAACGAGCTGGGTATCGATGTACGTCGCATCACGTGGAAGCGAGTCCTCGACCTCAGCGACCGCGCCCTGCGACACGTCACGGTCGGCTTGGGCGGGCCGGCCAACGGCTTCCCGCGCGAGGACGGCTTCGACATCGTCGTCGCGAGCGAGGTCATGGCGATCTTCTGCCTCGCGACCTCCCTCGATGATCTCAAGCGCCGCTTGGGCAACATCGTCGTGGGCTACACCCGTCAGAAGGAGGCCGTCACCGCGCGCGACCTCAAGGCTGAGGGTTCGATGGCGGTCCTGCTCAAGGATGCTTTTCGCCCCAACCTCGTGCAGACGCTCGAGGGCACGCCTGCGCTCGTGCACGGCGGGCCTTTCGCCAATATCGCCCACGGCTGCAACTCCGTGGTCGCCACGGCGTCCGCGCTCAAGCTCGCCGACTACGTCGTCACCGAGGCCGGCTTCGGTGCCGACCTCGGTGCGGAGAAGTTCGTCGACATCACGTGCCGGCAGTCAGGGCTGCGTCCCCGGGCGGCCGTCGTCGTCGCGACCCTCCGCGCGCTCAAGCACCACGGCGGTGTCGCGCTCGCGGACATGGGAGCGGAGAACCTGGACGCCATCCGCATCGGGTTCGCCAATCTTGAACGCCACCTCGCCAACGTCACGAACGTCTTCGGCCTGCGTGCCGTGGTCGGCATCAACCGTTTCGAAGGGGACACAGAGGCCGAGCTCGGCCTCCTCGAGGGACTCGTTCGAAGGGCGGGTTCGACCGCGGTGGTGGCCACCCATGTCGCCGATGGCGGCGCCGGTGCGACCGCCCTCGCCGAGGCAGTGGTGGAGGCGTGTGCGAACCCCGCCGAGATGAGGTTCAGCTATGTCGACGACATGTCGCTCTGGGACAAGATGAGCGACGTGGCGACCCGCGTCTACGGCGCGTCGAGCGTCACCGCGACGCGGGCCGTCAGGGCCAGGATCCAGGAGCTGGAGAACTCGGGGTACCGCGAGCTCCCGATCTGCGTCGCCAAGACGCAGTACTCCTTCTCGACCGACCCCACGTTGCTGGGCGCACCCGAGGGTCACATGGTGGACGTGCGCGAAGTCCGTCTCTGTGCCGGCGCCGAGTTCGTGGTCTTCGTCTGCGGTGACACCATGACGATGCCCGGGCTGCCCAAGTCTCCTGCATCCGCGCGCATCGACCTCGTCGACGGCAAGATCGTCGGCCTCAGCTGATCACCTCCGGCGCGAGCCAGGTCCTCGCGGCCGGGGCGGCGCTCTGAGTGGCCCGGCCGGGCCGTCGGCCGGGCTGGTGGCCAGGAGTGCATCCAAGGGCCGTCCGACGGGCGAAGAGGGGGTGTACCACCCGTCTGCATCTCGAGGAGTCTGCATGAGATCGCTTCGTTCCACTGCTCTGATCGGGGCGGCTCTGCTGCTCGCTCCGGCCGCTGTCCTGGTTGCCGCCGGTCCCGCCGGCGCGGCCTCCAACGACGCCAAGGTGAGCGTCTTCCACGGCATCCCCGGTGTCGACGTCAACGTGTACGTCAACGGCAAGATCACCCTGAAGGACTTCAAGCCCGGGGCGATGGCGGGTCCGCTGTCCCTGCCCGCGGGTACCTACAAGGTCGAGGTGACCTCGTACAAGGCCGACAAGGCGGCAGGCAAGAAGACCGCAGATGTCATCGGCCCGGCGAACATCCCCGTTGCGGCAGGCCACAACTACACGATCGCAGCGCACCTCACGACCGCGGGGAAGCCGACGGCGACGGTGTTCGACAACGACATCTCAGGTCTCGCCGCGGGCAAGGGACGCGTCACCGTCGCGCACGTCGCGGACGCTCCCACGGTGGCGATCACGGCGAACGGCGCCACACTGATCAAGTCCCTGAGCAACCCTGAATCGGCGAGTGCGGTCGTCCCTGCCGCCACGTACAAGGTGGGCGTCGTCGCCGGCGGCAAGACCGTGTTCTCGACCAGCCTGCCCGTCGCAGCTGGCGCCAACACGATCGTGTTCGCCTACGGAACCTATCCCTCGACGTTCGCGGTGGCGGTCCAGAAGATCACCGGACTGGGCGCGGCTCCGACCGGCGTTCCCGCCGGTGAGGCCGGGCTCGCGCACGACGGCTCGTCCTTCCCCGACTGGGCGATCGGCGGCATGGTTCTCGCGGGCATCGGCGCGGTGGTTGCGGGTCGGCGCGTCCTGGTCGGTTCCCGCCAGGACTGACCTGGTCCGGGGGTGGCGCCACGCGCGTAGGGTGGCGCCACCCCATGCCGCGACGGCTGTCCCGGGCGCGGCATTCCCGAGTGACGGTCCCGAGAAGGGGAGTCGATGAGCGGCCGAGGATGGCAGGGTCTGTTCGCCCTCTGCCTGGCCGTGTTCATCATGATCCCGGCCGGATGGGCGGTCACCCGAAGTGACGCCACTGGGGTGGGTCACCTCCCAGCGGACGTGACGTCCGCCAGCCGCCCGACCGGCCCGATGGACGGGCTGCCCATGACGGCGGTGCCTGCGGTGGGGACGCCGCCGCGCATCCCCGTCTACGACGCCCACCTGGGCGCCGCGGCGGGGCCGGCCCCTCACCCACCGGCTCCGACGGAGCTGACCATCAAGAGCATCGGCGTCGACGCTCCCGTCGAGACCATCGGCGTCGCCGCTGACGGCACGGTAGCGATCCCGCACAACGCCTACCACGTCGGGTGGTATCGGTTCGGGCCTGCGCCGGGATCGGCCTCGGGATCGGCGGTCATCGTGGGCCACCGCGACTCGCGCACCCAGGGCCGTGGCGCGCTGTACAACCTTGGTTCCGCGGGCCTCAACGAGCACATCCAGGTGGTGCTCGCCAACGGCAGGACTCTCACCTACCGCATCGTCGAACGCCGCCTGTACGTCAAGCGGGGCCTGCCCTGGTCCACCTTCTTCACCGCCACAGGCCCGCCACGACTCACGATCATCACCTGCGGCGGCCCGTACGACCGCAGCAGGGGCGGGTACCAGGACAACCTCATCGTGACGGCGCTCCCCGTCGCGTCGTGACGGATGTCGTTGAGAGGTCGTGCTTCGCCCCACGACCTGAAGGTCAATCGATGACTCGCGACGCTAGCGATCCTTGCCTACGCTCGACGCGCGGGGGTTGAGCTGAACCGGAAGCATGAGATGGCCGGTCTTCTCCTCACCAGCGAGGCGGCGAAGCAGCAGGGCGGCCATCTGTTGTCCCAGCTCCTCCACCGGCTGGGCGACGCAGCTGAGCGGTGGATCGCTGCGGCTGGCGGCGGCGGAGTCGTCGAAGCCGACGAAGCGAACGTCGTCCGGGACGACCTTGCCCGCCGTTCTCAGGGCCGAGAGGGCGCCCAGAGCCAGCAGCTCGCCGGCGGCGAAGACTCCGTCGAGCTTCGGGTGCTCGTGCAACAGCCGGTGCATACCCGCGTAACCCTCGTCGATACCCCAGTCCTTGGCCCGATACACAGCGCCGTTGTCCTTCAGGCCTCGCGCACGCAGGGCGCGTCGGTAGCCGGCCAGCCGGTCCACTCCGGGTCCGGTGGTTCGCGGTCCGGTGATCATCCCCACCTGCGTGCAGCCGACGTCGAGGAGGTGGGTCGTCGCCGCGACCGCACCGCCGATGTTGTCGACGTCGACATAGCTGACCTGCTTGAAACCGAGGGGACGCCCTCCGACGACGACGGGGACTTGCTGCTCGAGCAGGAATCTGAGGAAGCGGTCTGACCGGTTGTCGGTGATCATGAGGAAGCCGTCGACGGTCCGTCTGCGGGAGACGTCCTTGATGAGTCTCTCCTGGTCGTGACGGTTCTGGGCGACGAACAGGACCAGCTGCTTGTCCTGCGCGCTGAGCTCCTTGCTGATCCCGGCGATGATGCGCGGGATGTATGGGTTCCCCCAGACGTGCGCCTCGTGCTCGGCGATCACGAAGCCGATGGAGTTGGTGGAGCTGCCGGCGAGGGTGCGGGCCGCCCGGTTGATGACGTAGCCCAGCCTCTCTGCCGTGTCCAGGATCGCCAACCTCGTGCTCGTGGCGACACGGGCGTCGCCGTTGAGCGCTCTGCTCACGGTGGGTTGGGAGACGCCTGCCGCTCGGGCCACGTCAGCCATGGTGATGGTGCTGATCGTGGGGCGGCTCATGGTCCTACGCTAGCCGAGCACGGGTCGTCCACGGCTGCTGGCTGTCATCGCACCGACCGCAGGATCCCTCACTGCCGCGGTGGCTGCTCCAGCACGACCGCACAGCCACCGGGTGCGACGCGAAGCGTCCCCTGCACGCTGCGGTCGTCGAGCAGCTCATGACCGCGCGCCTCGACCAGCACTTCCCCCGCGGTGTGATTGAGCACGAAGAGATAGCTGTTCTCCGGCGAGGCTCTACGAACGATCTCCACGCCGGCAGCATGCGTGGACATCGGGATCCCCGCTCTCGTGAGTACCGTCTCGACCAAGCGCGTCAAGCCCGAATCGTCGAGCTCGGTGCCCACGTACCAGCAGGCGCCCTCGCCGACCGTGTTGAACGTGATGGCGGGGGAGCCCTCGGCCGGCCCATCCGCGTACCGGGCGAGCACCTCCGCTGTGGTGACGCGTGCACGGTCGGTCCAGACCGAACCGGTGCCGCCATCGGTGAGCCGGACCGATTGGTGGGCCAGCAGGGGCGCGAACTCCTCGATGACCAGGCCGGTCACCTCGCGGAAGGCCCCCGGGTAACCCCCGGTCCGGACGTGGTCGTTCTCGTCGACAACCCCTGAGAAGTAGGTCAGGACCAGGGTTGCGCCGGAGGTGACGAAGTCGCTGATCCTCCCAGCGTCGTCGTCGCTCACCAGATACCAGGATGGGGCGATGAGCAGGTCGTACTTGCTCAGGTCACCGGTCGGTGCGACGAAGTCGACGACCACACTGCGCTCCCACAAGGCGCCGTACCAGCGCCGGATCTGGCTGATCGGGGTGGCGTCGATGCTGGGATGGGAGTCCAGCTCGGCAGCCCACCATGACTCCCAGTCGAGGATGATCCCCACTCGTGGCTGTTCCACGGCACTGCCGGCGACGTGAGACAGGTGCCGCAGGTCGGCGCCGAGCCGGCAGACCTCCCGCCAGATGCTCGAGTCGGTTCCCGCGTGGGGCAGCATCGCGCTGTGGAACTTCTCGGCACCGAAGGTCGAGGCTCGCCACTGGAAGAACAGCGCACCGTCGGCACCGCGCGCGATGTGCTGCAGGGAGTTGCGGCGCATCTCACCAGGCGCCTTGGCCAGGTTGCGTGGTTGCCAGTTCACCGCGGATGTGGAGTGCTCCATGAGCAGCCACGGCTTCCCCGCCGCCAGCGAACGCATGAGGTCTGCGGCCATGGCCGTGCGCTGCTCAGGGTGCGGGTCGGTGTAGAGGAGGTAGTCGTCGTTGCTGACGATGTCCACCGAGGAAGCCCACTTCTGGTAGTTCACCGGCTTGAAGAAGCTCATGAAGTTGGTGGTCACCGGATAGGAGCTGCCCGCGCGGATGATGGCTGCCTCCGCCTGGAACAACGTGAGCAGCTCATCCGAGCTGAACCGCCACCAGTCCAGCTGCTGCGTCGGATTGGCGAAGGACTTGTACGAGACAGAGCGAGGCGGCATGACGTCGGCCCAGTCCGCGTAGTGCTGGCTCCACACAGCCGTGCCCCACGCACGGTTGAGCTCGGCCAGTGATCCATATCGGTGCTGGAGCCAGGTCCTGAACGACTGGGCGGAGACGTCGCAGTAGCAGTGGTAGTTGTGGTCGCCGTACTCGTTGGAGACATGCCACAGGACCACTGACGGGTGGTCGCCATACCTGTCCACCATGTGTGAGCACAGCCGAGCGGCCGCCTCCCTGAACGCGGGCGATGAGGGGCAGTAGGCCTGACGCGCCCCGTGGCTGCGTGGCGTTCCCTCGGAGTCGACGAGCATGGCGTCGGGGTGCATCCTGGTGAACCACGGGGGCGGCGAGGCGGTGCCGGTGGCCAGGTCGACGTGGATCCCGTTCCGGTGGGCGAGTTCGAGGACCTGGTCGATGAGGGTGAAGTCGTACTCGCCGGGATGGGGCTCGACGAGGGACCAGGCGAAGACTCCTACGGTGACGAGGTTGACCGAGGCCTGCCCCATGAGAGACATGTCCTCCAGCCACACCTCGGGCGACCACTGCTCCGGGTTGTAGTCCCCTCCGTAGGCCAGGCCGCCCAGCCGCCCAGTGACGCGGTCCACTACTTGACCGCCCCGGCCGAGAGCCCGCTGCGCCAGAAGCGCTGCAGCGCCAGGAACATGATCATCAGCGGTAGCACCGAGATCAGCGACCCCACGACGACCAGCACCTGAAGCTCCGGGGAGCGCGAGACCTGCGACTGCCAGGTGTACAGCCCGAGAGTCACGGGGAACAGCTTCTGGTTCTGCAGCATGATCAGCGGAAGGAAGAAGTTGTTCCAGATCACCACGAACTGGAACAGGAAGATCGTGACCAACGCCGGACCCATGAGGTGTCTGGCGATCTGCCAGAAGATCCGGAACTCTCCGGCACCGTCGAGCCGCGCGGCCTCGATCAGCTCGTCGGGCACGGCCGCGGAGGCGAACAGGCGGGACAGATACACCCCGAAGGGGCTGACGATCGACGGCAACAACACCGACCAGTAGGTGTTGGTCAGGTGCACGTGGGCGAACAACAGGAAGAGCGGCAGGGCCAGCGCCGTCGCGGGGACGAGCACGCCTCCGAGCACCACATTGAAGATCAGCTCTCGGCCGGGGAAGGAGTACTTGGCCAACGCGTACCCCGCCATGGAGGCCAACAGGGTGCCGATCGCCGCGCCGCCGACGGCGTAGATCACGCTGTTGACGACCCAGTACAAGAAGATGTGGCCGTCCTCGGTGAACAGCGACTCGATATTGGACAGCAGGTGGGTGCTCAGCGACAGCCCACCACCCTGGCTGAGCCGTGACTGCGTCTTCGTCGCGGCCGTGAGCAGCACATAGACGGGAATCAAGAAATAGGTGGCCATGAGGATCAGGAAGGCCACCGCCACGGCCACGCTGGACGGGCTGTCCTGGACCGCGCTCCGTCGCCTGTGAGGTGATTCCCTCTGGTGGTCGGCCTCGGCTGAGGACGGCGTGGTGGCGATGGTCACGAGCCGGCCCGCCGCTGGGTCAGCTTGAGGAAGCCGAAGGACAGCACGAACGTCGCGATCGCCAGTGTGACCGACAACGCCGCGGCGTAGTCGTAGTTGTTCTGGGAGGCGTTCAGCACGACCATGTTGGGGGTGTAGGTCGACGTGATGGTCGTCGCGATCTTGCTGAACACGATCGGCTCGGTGAACAGCTGCAACGTCCCGATGATGGAGAAGACCGCGGTCAAGACGATGGCCGGCAGCACATTCGGGATCTTGATCCGGGTCGCGGTCGCCCAGTTGCCCGCACCGTCAAGCTTCGCCGCCTCGTAGATCTCCTGTGGGATCGCCTGCAGCGCCGAGTAGATGATCAGCATGTTGTACCCGGTGTAGGTCCACGTGACGACGTTGGCGATCGACCACAGGACCAGCTGCGAACTCAGGAACTGGGGATGGAATCCCATCTTGTTCAGTGCGCTGACGATGGGGGACAGGTTGGGGCTGTAGATGAATCCCCAGATCAGGGCCGCGATCACCCCGGGGATGGCATAGGGCAGGAAGAACGCGATCCTGAAGGTCCGCCGGAACCTCGCCAACGTCGAGTCGAGCAGGAGCGCTAGGACCAACGCCGTCACGAGCATCACGGGGATCTGAACAGCCCCGAACACGAGAACCCGGACCACGCTGGATCGGAAGTCCGCATCGTGGAACACAGCGCGGAACTGGGACAGCCCTGCGAACTGCTCGTGCGCAGCACCGAACAGGCCTCCGGTGCGGGTGATCTTGTGCAGGCTGCGCCACAACGCATAGACGATCGGCAGCACGTAGAACAAGACGAAGGGGATCAGGAAGGGCAGCAGGAACATCACAGGGGCGAGGCCTACACGAGGCTTGCCTGAGGAACGCCCCGTTGCGGCGGATTCCACCGATAGCCCCTGCACAGTCATCGATTCTCCGTCTCCGGCGCCGGGCCCAACAGTGCTGGGCCCGGCGCCTTGCGAAGCCTGCCGAGGGTTACTGGGTGACCGTGATTCCCTGTGCCTTGAGCGACGCCACGGTCTTGGTCTGCGCCGACTTGGTGGCGTCGTCCAGTGTGCCCTTCCCGGACAGGGCGTTCACGATCCCGTCCTTCAGCGCCGCGTAGGTGTCCGTCATCGTCGGTCCCCACTCGAAGTTCTCGTTGACCCCGGCGCTCGCGCTCTTGAAGACGTCGAAGATGGGCTGGTTCCCATAGAAGGGGACACCTTGCTGAAGGGACGGGAGGTCGAGACCGGCCGTCGCGGCCGGATACAGGCCGCCCAGCTTGTTCTCCAACGTGAGTGCCTGTGGATTGGTGTTGAGCCAGATCGCGAACTTGGCCGCCTCGGCGGGGTGCTTGCTGCTGCTGAAGACCGCCGTGGAGGAACCTCCCCAGTTACCAGCGGCACTGGAGCCGGCCGTGAACTGAGGCATCGGAGCCACCGCCCACTTGCCGCTGGTTGCCGGCGCGTTGTCGCGGATCGTGCTGTACCCCCAGGCCGCGCTGATCCAGCTCACCACGTCGCCGTCGTTCCACGCCTTGTACAGCTCGGTGGAGAAACCTTGCAGGTTGGTGGCGATGAGGTGCTTGTCGATGAGGCCCTGCCAGTAGGAGTTGACCTTGTCGACGTCAGAGTTGGGCGAGATCGTCACCTTGACGCCGTTGGCGGTCTCGTTGAAGAGCTGAGCTCCCGCCTGCCAGAACAGTCCGGTGTACCAGTTGGGGTCGCTCTGCGAGAAGAAGGTGATGTAGCGCTGAGGGTCAGCGGCGTGGATCTTCGCCGCATCCGAAGCGTACTCATCCCACGTCGTCGGTGCCTTCAGGCCCAACTGGTCGAAGATGTCCTTGCGGTAGAACAGCGCCATCGGACCGCTGTCCTGAGGAATGGCGTAGACCCCGTCACTGCTGTTGAAGTCGACCTGTGACCACGTCCACGGGACGAAGGCACTCTTGGCATCCGCGACACCCGGACACGACGCGATGTTCTTCAAGCCGTTCTGGAGGCGGAAGTTCGGCAGGGTGTCGTACTCGATCTGTCCCAGATCGGGAGCCGTTCCCGCCTTCAGGGCGTTGGTGAAGTTCTGATAGGTGCCCGAGTTACCGGCAGCGACCTCGTTCACCTTCACCTGGATGTCCGGGTTCTGCTTGTTCCAGACGGCGACCACCTTGTCCATGCCCGGAACCCACGTCGAGAACGTCAGATTGACCGTTCCACCACTTGGCTGGCATGCACTCGAAGACCCGCCGGCGGCGGAAGCCCCGGTCGAGGAACCGCCACCCGAAGAACCCCCGGTCGAGGTGCCGCCGCTCGATGAGCTGCTGCTGCAGGCAGCGAGGCTCAGGGCGAGAATCGCTGCGGACGAGACCGCGACCACGTGTGGACCAGATATGCGCATGCGTCCCATGCCCTTCTCCTGACGCCAAGTCGGCTGGGTGCCAATCGACTGCCCGAGTCCCGCCCCCGCTGGGCGTGAACGTGGTCACAAGGTTGTGCATGCGCATGCAAAGGTCAAGACTATGGTCATAACGACTGTGTCACAAAGGGGTGACAAGACCGCTGCCTGGCGGTGAGGAACCGCGCGCCGCCCCTGAGACGGAGGTGAACATCATGACCTGGCCACCGCCCCTCAACCGTGAGAGCCGGAGCAGGGCGCTGGCCGACATGGCCGCCGAGACCCTCGACGTGCTGGTGATCGGCGGTGGGGTAGTCGGCTGTGGCACCGCGCTCGACGCCACCTGTCGCGGGCTGCGCACCGGATTGGTCGAGGCCCATGACTACGGCGCGGGAACGTCGAGCAGCTCAAGCAAGCTGATTCACGGTGGGCTGCGATACCTGGAGCAGCTGGACTTCGGCCTTGTCGGGGAAGCGCTGCGAGAACGTCGACTGACCCTGACGAAGCTGGCACCGCACTTGGCCCAGCCCGTCCCCTTCCTCTATCCGCTGCGGCACCGGGTCTGGGAGCGCGCCTATGTCGGCAGTGGGCTCGTG
Source organism: Actinomycetes bacterium (assembly GCA_035506535.1). Classification (NCBI taxonomy): domain Bacteria; kingdom Bacillati; phylum Actinomycetota; class Actinomycetes; species Actinomycetes bacterium. The sequence continues at coordinate 110,785 of DATJPE010000029.1, forward strand.
CTCTACGACACGATGGGTGGACTCCACAGCGACGTACCGCGTCACCGTCATCTCAGCCGAGCACGCGCGCTGGCTGAGTTCCCGTCTCTGCGGGCGGATGGCTTTGTCGGAGCGATCCGGTTCTTCGACGGGCAGGTCGACGATGCTCGACACACGCTCATGCTCGCGCGCACCGCGGCTGCCTATGGAGCGTTGTGCGCCACGAGGGCGCGCTTCAGGGGATTCCTTCGAGATGGTCCCCGTGTTCGCGGAGCGGTCGTCGAAGACCTCGAGACCGGAAGCCTGCATGAAGTCCGGGCGCGTCAGACCATCAACGCGGCCGGAGTGTGGAGCAACGAGGTGCTCCGCCTGCTGGGTGATGGTCACGAGTCGGGATTGGTGCGGGCTTCCAAGGGGGTGCATCTGGTGATCCCCGGCGATCGCATCCACGGCCATGCCGGGATCATCAGCCGCACTGAGAACAGTGTGCTGTTCATCATTCCTTGGAACGACGTCTGGCTGATCGGGACAACTGACACGGACTGGCGACTCGACCTCGACCATCCGGCTGCGACGCGCAGCGACATCGACTATCTCCTCACGAAGGCGAATCTGTTGCTCAGCGCCCCGATCTCTGACCGAGATGTCTTGGGCGTCTACGCCGGCTTGCGGCCGCTCTTGGCCGGCGAGTCCGACCAGACGAGCCGCCTCAGCCGCACCCATGCCGTGACCAGGCCCGCTCCAGGGCTGGTGACGGTCGCTGGTGGCAAGTACACGACCTATCGCGTCATGGCGCGTGACGCCGTCGACCTCGCCGCCGCAGAACTTCCCGGCTCTGTCCAGCCGTCGTGCACGCAGGACGTCCCTCTGGCTGGAGCTGATAGTTACCTTGCGCTGCGGCGACGCCAGAGCCAGATCTCGCAGAGCAGCGGGCTGGCTGTCGAGTGGATCCAGCGTCTGCAGGGTCGCTACGGCTCCCTCATGGTGGAGCTCCTCGACCTGATCCGGGAGGACCCTCGGCTAGGGACACCGCTCACCGGATCGCCTCGGTATCTCGCTGCCGAGGTCCTGTACGCAGCCACGTGCGAAGGTGCGCTGCACCTCGACGACATCCTGACGAGGCGGACGAGGACATCGATCCTCACGCCGGACGGGGGTATCCGCGCTGCTGACGAGGTGGCGGCACTGGTTGCCCCGGCTCTCGGTTGGTCCGCTCGTGAGCGGGAGGCACAGGTCGACGCATATCGACGTCGCGTCGAGGCGGACGTCGCCGCCCAGACCATGAGTGACGATTCCGGCGCGGACGCCGCGCGGCGTCAGGCTCTTGGCGCCAGTGGACGAGCGGTCGGGTAACGGTCGCGTCGATCGGGACCGCTCACGGCCGGGTGATGGCGCGGCCCGCGTCCGCCATGAGTCGCTCCGTGTCGGTGGCATCGATCGGCGGTGTGGTCGGAGGCTTGATCAGGCCCAGTTCGACCGCGTGCTCGTTGCAGGTGTGTGCGACCACCTCGGTCATCGCCGGGATCGACTCCGGCGTGAACTCGATCGCGCGACCCACGCTTGCCGAGAGGTCCCACGCATGTGCCGCAGCGTCGATCACCGCGAAGTCCACGACGACGGCACCGGGCAGGACGCCGAAGGGTGTGTCGTGCTGTGCGGTCAGCACTGCGTCGCCGCGCCACAGCTGCCCGGCCAGGGCGGTCACCTCGGCGGCGATCGGGGTCAGGTCGCCCTCGTAAGGCACTGCCGCCATGGACTCCGTCAGGGTCATCAGCTGCTGGCCCGCGGCCAGGCCCGCCCAGAACAGCTGGTTCTTCAGAGCGTGGCTCGCCAGGTGCCGGACGGTCCATGGCGGGCAGTTGGTGGGGAGGTCCAGCTCTGCCTTGTCGAGCTGGGCGATGACTCGGTTCAGCTCGTGCTCGGCGTACGCCAGGAGCGTCAGGTGGTCCATCGCAGCCTCTCGGATCGGCTCGAGCAGACTAGCTGGCCGGGAGACGTCCCCAGCGGAGCCGGAACCGTGGCGCCCCACGGCGGGCCGCCGTGGCCGAGCCTGGTGCCAGACTGACCCGGTGAGCCTTGGGGCGGGGCGTGGCAACCTTCCGAACCCCAGCGCAACCCTCGTCGGGCGGGCCGTGGTGCTACCCGAGCTGGCCGCGCTGATCCGCTCTCGTCAGCTGGTCACGCTCAGCGGCGCCGGCGGAGTCGGGAAGACCAGGCTCGCCCTCGAGGTCGGCGCGCGGCTGGCCGAGGAGTTTCCCGACGGCGCGTGGCTGGTCGAGCTCGCTCCGGTGGCGGATCCGGTCGCGGTCCCCGACGCGATCGCGGCCGCCCTGGGCATCACGTCCCAGGGCGATGCCGCCGTCGTCGACGCGGTCGCCGAAGCCGTGGCCGGACGCCGGATGCTCATCGTGGTCGACAACTGCGAGCACGTCATCTCCGCAGCTGCGGCGGCTATCGCACGGATCCTCGCTCGTTCCGATGTCCCGCGAGTCCTGGCCACCTCACGGGAGAACCTCGCCCTACCAGGGGAGACGGTCCTGACGGTCCCTCCGCTGACCGTCGACGGCGGCGTGACCTCGGATGCCGTCACCTTGTTCGCGGAGCGGGCGCGCGCGGTCCGGCAGGGTTTCGGAATCTTCGACGAGCTGACCGCGCGTGCGGTGATCGAGGTCTGCGAGGCGCTGGACGGGCTACCCCTCGGCATCGAGCTGGCAGCCGCGCGGATGGCGGCGATGAGCGCCGTCGAGGTTCGGGATCGGCTCGGTGACCGCTTCCGGCTGCTCACGGGCCCGGACATCGCTGCCGATCGCCAGACGACTCTGCGGCGCGCGATGGCCTGGTCCTACGACCTGTTGAACGACGACGAGCGTGCTGCGCTGCGCACGGCCTCGGTGTTCGCCGGGGGATTCGACCTGGTTGCGCTGTGCGCGGTCGCGGACACGACCGACGACGTCGAGATGCTCCGGCTCCTCGACTCCTTGGTGCGCAAGTCCCTGGTGCGCGCACACCACGGTTCCGCGCGTACCCGGTACAGCCTGTTCGAGACGATCCGCACGTTCGCCCAGGAGTGCCTGGTCGAGGCCGCCGACGCCGATGGCGCCCGCGATCGGCACGCCGCGCACTTCGCACGAGAAGCCACCCGGCGCTGGGCGCAGTGGAACGGCCCTTCGTGGCGCAGCGAGGTCGACTGGGTGCAGACCGAGCTGGCGAACCTGCGGGTCGCGTTCCAGTGGAGCGTCGATCGTGGTCACGTCGCGGTCGCCGCCGATGTCGCCGCGCACGCCGCGCTGATGGGTTTCTCGGTCGAGCTGTTCGAGACCATCGGGTGGGCTGAGTCCCTTCTCGACGCTGCGACCCGGGCGGACGTCCGGAGGCTTCCACGGCTGTACGCCGCTGCCGGGTACGCCTGCTTCGTCGGACGTGCTGCGGTCGCGGCCGAGAACGCGCGGCGCGCGAGTGCTCTGGAGGGCCGGCAGGGCTATGAGTCGTGCGAGCCCGGGTACGCGACGTTCATCGAGGCCCTCGGACAGGTCTACTCCGGGAACCTGGATCGCTACATCGAGCTGACCCGCCATGTCGCTGCGCTGCCCGGCCCCGCGCGGGGGTACGGGATCGCCGCCTATGTCGACGGGCTCCAGTCGGCTGGACGGGTCGAGGAGGCCCTGGAGCTCACCGAGTCCGCACTTGGGGCTGCGCGCGAGGTCGGGAACCCCTTCTGGCTGGTCTACACGCTGTGGATCGTCGGTCTCGCGTACTCGAAGGTTGACCCACAGCGAGCGCTGGAGGTGTGGGACGAGGGCGTCGCACTCCTCGACAAGGACGGCATCAGGTTCTTCGAGGGCTTCGTGGCCCGGGATGCGGCCCTGCTGCACACCTCGGACGGCCACCTGGAGGAGGCGCTCACGCTCTTCGGCACATCCATCAAAGCGTTCCTGCGCTCAGGCGCCGTGTCTCAGCTGGTCATCACACTGGCCAGCCTCCCGGCCCTGTTCGAGCGGCTCGACCGGCCCGCGGCCGCAGCCACCCTGGTGGGCGCGATGGGCAACGAAGCGAGCAGCCGGCATCACGTGCCCACCCTCGCCGAGCTCGGCGAACGACTCCACGTCCGGCTGGGCGAGGAGGCGTCTGCCCGTTTCGCTGGCGTCGGCGGCGCGATGGACCTCCACGAGGCTGCCACGTACGCGCTCCACCAGATCGAGCTCGCCCAGCGCGGACTCGCGGGGCCGGGCCGGCACGGGGAGGAGAACTCCCCGTTGACGGCGCGCGAGACCCAGGTGCTGCGGCTCATCGCGGAAGGGGCGACCACGCGCGAGATCTCCGAACGGCTGTTCATCTCGGCGAAGACGGCCGACAACCACATCCAGCACATCTACACCAAGCTCGGCGTCACGAACCGCGCCGCGGCAACCAGATGGGCGTTCGACCGCAACCTGGTGGATCGCGCGGGTCCGGCCGACGCGCGTTGATCGGGGTCCGCGGATCACATATGGGGACCCGAAATGGGGAGATCTCCTCATGCCGGGGACCGCGGGTGCCTCAGAGGATTCGCTGCGAGCCAGCCGAGAGTGCTGGGAGGCCCGCTGATCCGATCGCGATCGCGGCAGTGAAGGGAGACCACGATGATCCTGGCGACGACGAAGGTGAAGGACCTGGACCACTTCCTCGAGGTGTACGGCACCAAGGGCGCCGACAAGCGTGGGTCGCACGGTTCCAAGGGGTCCACGGTCTACCGCGACCCGATCGAGGAGGACCGGGTGTGGGCGATCTTCGACTGGGACGAGGAGGGTTGGACGGCGTTCGCCACCGACCCGGAGACCCCGGGCATCATGCAGGAGGCAGGTCACCTGGGTCGGCCCTCCCTCGGCCAGTACCTCGGCACCTTCGACGCCTGACAGCTGAGACAGCGTCGCCACCTGCGAGCCCGCCCCACCTTCGCGGGCTCGCAGGTGGCATCTTCTCGGAGTCCATGGCCCTCGCCCAGCCTTGCGTGGGTTCCTGCCGAGTCCGATGGGGACCGCAGGACAGGCGTCATTCGGGAGCGAAGGTGGCGACCAGCTCGGCCAGAGAGGTCTCGATCTCCTCGCAGAGCCGGTCGAGGTCAGGGACCGCCTCGTAGTCGCCGGTGACACCGATGGCCAGGTGGCCGTCGTAGGAGACGATCCCGATGCTGATCCGGATTCCCTGACCGATGGGGATGTAAGGGAACATCTCGAGCAGCCGGTGTCCGAGGAGGTAGAGCGGGTACTGCGGACCAGGGATGTTCGTCGTGACGGTGTTGACCACCCGCTGGCCGACCACGGTCGAGACCCGAGCGCCGAGGACCATCAGGGTGGGCGGCACGAAGTCGGCCGCGGCGACCATCGACTCGAAGCCGACCGCCATCCCGCTGCTCTTGAGTCGATCGAGCTGGCGGGCGACGGCTCGTAGCCTCTCGGCGGGGTCGGGCGAGCCGACGGGCAGCTCGGCGAACATGGCGGTCACCTTGTTGCCGAGGCGGCCGTGCTCGTGGGGCTCGCGGATGGAGACGGGGACGAGGGACCGGATGACCTCGTGGCCGACGGGCTCTCCGCGCGCCAGCAGGAAGGAGCGGAAGCCGCCTGCCACCGCGGCGAGGACGACGTCGTTGACCGTGCAGCCCGCTGCGTTCTTCACCGCCTTGACATCGGCCAGGTCCGCTCGGGCCCATCCCCACCGTCGGTGCGGACCGAGCGGACCGTTGAGCACACTCGTCGGCCGGGCTGCCGTGCGGCCGAGCTGAGCCAGACCGTAGGCCCTGATCGCCCCAGCCCGTGCCGCCCGGAGCGGGGAGCGCCAGACGCCGACGGCGGCGTGGCCGAGCTCCCCGGGGAGGCGAAGCGACCAGGCGAGGCCGGCCGCGGCCAGCTCGACTCGAGACGGCTCAGCTCGCGCACGCCACGTACTGGGTGGGATCGAGTCCGATGCGGCGGGGTCGCGGGTGAGCACGATCTCGAGGAGGTCGTTGCCGGAGATTCCGTCGATCATCGCGTGATGGACCTTGCTGATGATGGCCCAGCGACCGTCTCGAAGCCCCTCGACGAGCCAGATCTCCCACAGCGGTCGGTCGAGGTCGAGGCGTTGACCCATCACGCGGCCGGCGAGCAGGCGCAGCTGTTCCTCGCTGCCGGGCTGCGGGATCGCCGTGTGCCGCAGGTGGTAGGCCAGGGAGAAGTGCTGGTCGTCCACCCAGATGGGGCGCGCCACGTCGAGCGGCATCCGCCGGACCCGTTGCCGGTAGCGCGGCACGGAGTCGAGGCGGAACTCGATGTAGTCGCAGAAGTCCTGGTAGTCGGGGGCAGGACCCTCGAACAGGAGCACCGAGCCGACGTGCATCGGCTGGGTGTCGTTCTCCAGGTGGAGGAAGCCGGCGTCGAGGGAGCTCAGTCGGTCCGTGGCCGTCACCGACGTCGGCCTGACGCCTTGCCCGCCGGCGCGCACTCGGGGTGGTCGGCGAGGAACTCCAGGATGCGTTCGGCGGTCCACCCGGGCGCCTCCAGCTGAGGCACATGCCCGACGTCATGGGCGATCTCGAGCCGCCACGAGGGATTCGCCCGCGCGGCCGATCGGGCGCAGCTGACGGGGACCAGGCGGTCGCGATCGCCGTGCAGCAGCAGGACCGGTACGTCGATCGCGCGCTGCATCGCGCCGTATCGGCGGCGGTCCGCCAGTACCCAGACCAGAGACCGGGCCGCTGTCAGCAGCTCGGCGTCGACGTCGGGGTAGGCGCGACGCAGGGCTGCCAGCTCGACGTGCTGGTCGACCACATGCCGGGGAACGCGCGTCGCGTCATAGCAGCACAGACGCAACAAGTCCGTCGCGGCCACCTCGGCCGACGTGACGCTTCGGTGCCGGGCCAGCAGGGTGCGCCCGATCGCCGGGACCGCGAGTGCGGCGAACGTCGCCGCGACCCACGGGTCGGGGCGGTTCCGCAGCCCCACGGGCAGCGCGGGGTCGATGAGGACGAGTCCGGTCACCGTGATCGGGCACCTGGCGGCCTGCAGGACGGAGATCAGGCCCCCCATCGAGTTCCCCACCAGAACGGCCGGCGTGCCGACCACCTCGACGAGGAAGCGGTCGAGGAGGCGCTGGTTCGCCTGGACCGACGTCGACCGCGAACCACCAACCGTGTGGCCGAAGCCGGCGAGGTCGAGCGCGAGGACGCGGCAACGCAGCGTGAGCAGGGGGGCCAGAGCCGCCCAGTTGACGAGGGATCCGCCCAGGCCGTGCACGCACACGAGCACCGGAGCATCCGACGGACCACCGTGGTCGACATAGTGGACGGGGCCGTCCAGATCGGCCCACCGCGACTCCGGACCCGCCGCCGGGTCTGGGGTGTTCGCACCCATGCTCGAACGCTACCTTGGCGCCGGCCGGGGCCGTCCGGACTCACCGTGTGGCGAGCCGTCCCTCCTCGTCCCGGCACCAGAGGGCGAGCAGCCCGCGGAAGTGGTCGACGAACCGGTCGCGCTCGTGCGCGGGAAAGGTGGACGTGACGGTGTCGACGATCACCCGGTCCATCTCCGGCCCCAAGAACCACTCGAGGGCCACCGCGTCGAAGGTGCGCAGCCGCGAGTCGCACCAGTCGACGTAGTGCTCGGTCTCGAAGTAGTCGTCGGCCAGCCGCCGGTAGTGCACGAGCTTGTCGTCGTAGCTCAGGTCGTCGCGGTCGGCGACCTCGAAGTAGGCGCGCGTGTCGAGGTCGATCTCGTGGCGCCGGCCGGTCACCAGGCAGTACGTCGTCCACTTCACCAGGGCCTTGATCGCCCAGGGGAAGTAGTAGTGCAGCGAGGTGATCGCGATATCAGGGCAGGCGTTGGCATAGTCGATCGGGTAGACCTGGTCGCGGCCGCCGTCCGCGCCGAAGGCGACGAGCATCTCGCAGGAGTTGAACTCCCATCGGAAGAAGGCGTTCACCGTCCGGTTGATGGTCACGCACTCCTCTCCCGCCGCGGGCGTCAGGAAGGAGTGGTCGACGGCGTAGCGGGCGTGCATCGGCTCGTCCGGGCGAAACCGCATGACCATCGTCTCGGGTCCGATCGACAGCGCCCGCGCGAACACGTCATGCGGCATCGATGCCTGGAGGTGCATGAGCATCTCACCGGAGTCGTCGTAGGCCCGGCGCAGCATCTCGGGGTTCTCGATCCTCGAGACCCCGCGCCACCCGCCGCCGTCGAACGGCTTCATGTACAGGGGGTATCCCAGCGGCTCAGCGACCGCGGTGAGGTCGAACGGGCGGTTGTACCGCTCGGCGGTGTAGGCCCAGCGTGCGTTGTCGACGGGATTCTTGTAGGGCACGAGGACCGTCTCCGGGATCTTGAGCCCCAGTCGCATCATCGCGCAGTACGCCGAGTGCTTCTCCATGGACTGGAACGTGAACGGGCTGTTGAGGAGGTAGACGTCGTCCATCAGCGCGACCTTCTTCAGCCACTCACGGGGCACGTAGTACCAGTAGGCGAGCCGGTCGATCACGAGGGCGTGCCTGGGCCTGTCCCGCAGCGAGAACGGTTCGATCGTCACCCGCTCGGTGTCCATGGTGTGGCTGACGCCGTGCGCGTCCGTGACCGGTCCGAGAGCCCGTACGAGCGCCTCCAGAGCCACTGGCCAGTCGTTCTCCGTCCCGAGCAGGAGCCCCACGAGGTGAGTCCGGGCGGCGTGGTCCACGATGTCCCCCTTCTGGCGTCAGTACGCCGCTTCGCCGAGGTGCTTGGCCGCCATCCGGGCCCAGGACGGCCAGTCGTGGGGTGTGTCCTCGCCCCACACGTCGACGGCGTGCGGAATCCCTCTCGCTCGGAGCAGGGCGCCCAGCGAGAGCGTTGACGGGAGGGCTCTCGTCGGGTTCTCCTCCCACGCGCCGCGGCCGACGCACAGCTGGACGAAGACGGATCGTCGCAGCCAGTCCAGGTGGTCGCCCTGCATGTGCTCCAGGTACATGAACGGGGCGTTGAAGTACAGTGCGTCGCCGCGCTCTCCCCAGCCGTTCCACGACGTCGGGTCGTAGTTGCCCGACATCCCCAGGACGCGGGGGAACAGGTCGGCCCGGCGCAGCGCCGTGTTGACCGCGTGGAAGGCGCCGAGGCTGGGTCCTGCCGTCGTGATCGCGACCCGTCCCCCGCAGTCGCCGTGGATCGCCGGGGCGACCCGGTCGGTGATCCAGGCGTGGTAGCCCTCGTGCCGGCGCGCCCGCTCCTCGAGGCACACCGAGTGGTCCGACCAGGTGCTGTGATCGATGGAGTCGACCGCGTACAGCTTCAGGCGGCCGGCGTCGATCGGTTCGGCGAGGGCGTGCACGATGCCGCGGTTCTCGAGGTCGGATGCGCTTCCTCCCTCCGCGGGGAAGAAGAGCACAGGGGTGCCCCAGTGGCCGTAGGCGATGACCCGACCTGCGCCGACCGGCCACTCAGCCTCGAGGGTCCAGACGTCGCGGCGCATGGGCGAAGTGTGCCCCGCCGAGAGACGACGCGTTCGGTTCTGGCGGAACCTCGAACCGTCTCAGGTCGTCGCGTGCTCCTTCCAGCACCGCGCGAGGAGCTCACCCAGGGTCGGATGCAGCAGGTCGCGCCAGGCGGTGTGGTTGTGCCCGTCCCGTCCGGTCGTGAGGGCGGCGTCCACGCCCAGGGAAACCAGGCGCCGGGCCAGCGCGTGGTTGTTCTCGAGGTTCTCCTCGCCGGCACCCGCGGTGAGCCGGACCACCACGCCCGTCAGGGGGGACGGGTCGGCGTGCAACGCCGCGGTGGCCGTCACCACCTCGCCATAGTGCGGCCATCGCGCCTCGTGCGCGTCGAACTGCGGCAGGAAGAACGACCCGGACTGAGCCAGCAGACCCGCGAACGTCCCCGGGTACGTCGCCGCCGCGTGGGCCAGCGCCAGCCCGCCCAGGCTCGCGCCGAGGCCCACCAGCGGCCCCTCGGTGGCCGCGGCCGCACGAGCTCGGGGCAGCGCCTGTTCCACCAGCGCCTGCGTGTACACGGGCGACGCGGCGTAGGAACGGTCCCGGTCGACCGGCGCCAGGGAGAGGACCCGGCAGCGCAGGGCCGCGTCGATGTGGCCCAGCCAGTCCAGGTAGTCGAGCAGCCGAGCCAGCCGGACGTACTCGGGGCCGTCGTGGACGACGAGAAGTGGCAGTTCCTGGTCCGGCCCGACCCCCTCCGGGCTCAACAGGTCCCCCGTCACCTCCAGCTCCGCGACCGGGGAGCCTGCCGCGACGGGGCGGGCGACCCAGGGCTGCGTCGTCGAGACGAGCCAGTCCGGCGCGCGGTATCCCGGCAGCTCGAGCACCGAGTGCGCGCCGAGCACCCCGTCGACCCGTCGCGGGTTGGCGGGGTCCAGCAGCAGAGCCTCGTGACCGTCGGCGGAGCGTACGACGAACAGGTACTCGATGCGGTCCACCGGTGGCGCGGGGATCCGCGCGACCCAGTGCCCGCGCACGCGACGGAACCGGGGATCGTCGCCGAAGTCGCGCAGGTGGTACCAGACCCGTTCGGCCCGGTCCCCGAGCTCATCGGTCGCGACGAAGCAGACCTCGCCGGTCCGCGGGTCGAGGGAGGGCCCCGGCCCGAGCAGCTGGCCGGGGCCGAGGTCCATGGTGGGCCACCCTAGGCGAGGCTCAGGGCGCCCACTCGCTGTCCCGACCGAGCTGTCGGGCAAGCGTGCCAGGGTGTCCCCCGTGACGGCGCACGTCGTCGCAGGGACAGGAGGTCGTGCCCATGCCCGCCATGCCCGGACCCGTCGCCGACGAGCGCGATGGCCTGCTCAGCTACCTCGCCCAGCAACGCCGGATGCTCCGGCTGACCGCCTTCGGGCTCACCGACGAGCAGGCGCGAGCGACCCCGAGTGCCAGCACGCTCAGCGTCGGCGGCCTCATCAAGCACTGCGGCCAGGCGGAGCGCACCTGGATGCAGACCGTGCAGGGGCTGCCGCGCAACGCCGACCCCGGGCAGTACGCCGCGAGCTTCGTCATGCGCCCCGAGGAGACCCTGGACGGCATCCTCGCCGGCTACGACGACGCCACCGTCCACACCGACGAGGTGATCGCCGCATTCGACGACCTGGGTGCGCCGGTGCCCGTGCCCAAGGGCGTCCCCTGGCTGCCACAGGACATCGAGGCGTGGTCCATCCGGTGGGTCCTCCTGCACCTCATCGAGGAGACGGCGCGCCACGCTGGCCATGCTGACATCGTGCGGGAGAGCGTCGACGGGGCTACCTGGTTCCCCCTGCTGGCCGCCGCGGAGGGTTGGCCCGAGACGCCGTGGGTCAAGCCCTGGCGAGCCGACTGAGCGCCCGTCCGCGTGCGCCGGGGACGGGCGCCCGGTTCAGCCCTTCAGCGTGCTCGTGGTGACGGGCTTGCCCAGCGCCGATCCCTTGACCCACTGCGTCCAGGTCGAGTTCCAGTCGGTCATGCCCGGATCGCCCTTGCGGATCAGGTCCGCGGGGTCCCGGCCCGTGTTGGTCACCACGACCAGGTCGCCGTACTGGGCGATGTTGTAGTAGGCCTCACCGCGGGCGGTGCTGAGGTTGATGCAGCCGTGGGAGACGTTCGCGACGCCTTGGTGGGCCACTGACCACGGCGCCGCGTGGATGAAGGTGCCCGACCAGGTCAGCCGGGTGTCCCACAGGACCGTGAGGTCGTAGTAGTTCGGGTTCGTCTTGTCACAGGTGATGTGCGCGCTGCAGGAGGTCATCTGGATCGTCGGGGTCTTCGACAGCACGATGTACCTGCCGCTACGGGTCGCGAACTGCGGACGGCCGAGGCTGGTGGGCCACACGTACGTCTTCTTGCCGTTGACGTAGACCGTGAGCTTGTGGGTCTTGCCGTTCACTCGGGTCAGGTGTGCGTCCCCCACGTGGAAGGTGATGACGGTGTCCTTGGCCCCGTAGCGGGTGTGGTTCATCCGCACGCCGTCGAGGTCGGCGGTCAGGCGCACCTTGATGTGCCTCGGCCAGGAGAACTTCGGGCGGAAGTGGACCTCGGAGCTGTTGATCCAGTGCCAGGCCCCGACGACCGGCTTCGACGAGGCCACGTGGAGGGCTTGCTCGACGCTGGCCTTGCGGGTGACCGAGTTCGAGAAGCGGATGACGATCGGAGCGTTGACCCCGACCGTCCAGTTCCCGGAGGGGGTGACGGAGTAGCCCATCTGCGCGCTCGGCGGCCGTTGGGTGATCCGGACGCTGGCCGTGAGGTTCCTGGTGGAGCCGCCCGAGGCCGTGGCCACCACCGCGACGTCGTAGAGGCTGCCGGCCACCGGCAGGACACTGCTCTTCCAGGTGACGCCGTCGGTCTTGATGCTTCCTGGCAGCGTGTGGCGCGTCCCGTGCTGGCGGACCTGCACCGTGGTCAGCTTCGCGCCGCTCACCTTCACCGTGAGCGCATGGCTCCATGACTGGACCTTCGCGACCACCAGGTGGGGGTCGCCCGCGGTGGTCGTCGTCGCCGAGACGCCGGCCGTCGAGGAGTGCGTGGACGAGACGGGGCTGGATGCCGAGGAGGTGCCGGCGGCCACCGTGGTGACGTCGCTGTGCGAGCTGGAGCAGCCCGTCAGGGCGAGCGTGACGACGGTCGCGGCGACCAGCATGCCTGCGCGGGGAAGGCGGTCAAGCATCGGTACCTCTCGGGGCCGGGCGAAACGAGGGGGACGTCCAGCGTAAGCGTCCCACCCGGGAACGGCCCCCTTGCCCGTCCCGGTGTGTCCCCACCAGTCTGCGACCTGACTCGCTCTCGGGCCACCCCAGGGGCGGGAATTGACGGTCCTCGGCCGATCGGGGTGCTCAGCGCGCCAGGCGGCTCAGCAGCCTGGAGGAGGCGAGGACGCCCAGGACCGCGGCGACGAGCAGGACGGCGTAGTCGAGCGCCAGACTCGTCGGCGTCCCGATGAGCAGCCCGCGAAGGGCGCCCACCTCGTAGCTCAGCGGGTTGATCCGCGCCAGACCGCGCAGCCAGGCCGGCATCAGCGCGATGGGGTAGAGGGCGTTGGACGCGAAGAACAACGGCATCGTGATGGCCTGACCGATACCCATGAGCCGGTCCCTCGTCATGACCAGTCCTGCGATCGTCATCGACAGGCAGGCGAAGAAGACCGTACCGAGCGCGACGGCGACGGCCGCCCCGAGGAGCTTCAACGGGTTGAGCGTGAAGACGACCCCGAGCAGGGCGGACACGACCAGCACGACCACGACCTGCGCGAGGGCGCGCACCGTCGCGGCGAAGGACTTGCCTGCGACGAGTGCGACGCGCGGCGTCGGGGTCACGAGCAGCTTGGCGAGGATCCCCGCATCGCGCTCCCAGATGATCTGGATGCCGTAGAAGATCGCGACGAACATCCCCGACTGGGCGATGATCCCCGGCGCCAGGTAGTCCAGGTAGTTCACCTGGCCGGTGGGGATCGCGTGCAGGCGACTGAAGGTCTGGCCGAAGATCACCAGCCAGAGGACCGGCTGGATGGAGCGGGTGAGCAGCTCGCTCGGGTCGTGCCGCAGCTTCTGCAGCTCGACCAGGCAGAAGGTGACCAGTCGTGACGGCCCGGTCCGCCAGGACCTGAGCCGGTCCGCCGGAAGCCGGTCAGCCGACGCGGCGCGCGGTGCGGCGGGTACTGCGGACACCGGCGAGACCTCCCGTCCCGGGCTCGTCGAGGCTGCCTCCGGTGAAGTGGCGGAAGACGTCCTCGAGGGTCGCGTCGGCCCCGACCGAGGCCTTGAGATCGGCCGGGGTCCCCTCCGCCCGGAGCCGGCCGCGGTGCAGCAGGGCGATGCGGTCGCAGAGCACGTCCGCCTCCTCCATGTAGTGCGTGGTGAGCAGGACCGAGGTGCCGTACGTCTCGCGCATCTCGCGGACCCGCTCCCACACGCTGTCGCGTGCGATCGGGTCCAGACCGACCGTCGGCTCGTCGAGGATCAGCAGGGACGGGCGGTTCACCAGCGCCTGGGCCAGCTCCAGCCGGCGGACCATCCCCCCGGAGTACGTGCCCGCGAGCCGGCCCGCGGACTCCTGCAGCTCCATCGCGTCGAGGACCTCCTCGACGCGGGCCCGCCGTTCCCGGCGGGGGATGTCGAAGAGCCGCGCGAAGAGGGCCACGTTCTCGCGACCGGTCAGCGCGGCTTCGATGGACAGCTGCTGGGGGACGTAGCCGATCATCCGGCGCACGGCCATCGGATCGGCGGCGACGTCGACGCCGAGCACCGTGACGTGCCCCGCCTGCAGCGGAAGCAGGGTGTTGAGCACGCGGATGGTCGTGGTCTTGCCGGCGCCGTTCGGCCCGAGCAGCCCCACGACCCCGCCCTGCTCCACGACCAGGTCCAGGTGGTCGACGGCGACATGGTCGCCGAAGCGGTGGGTCATGCCCTCGCAGAGCACCGCGGGGGGCCGGGTGGCGGTCATGGGCGCTCCTCGGGCAGCTCACGGAGGGCGGCGCACAGCCGCGACAGCGCCGGGAGGGCGTCCTGGATGGCCAGCTGGTCCTCGGGCGCGAGGGACTCCAGGGCCGACGCCATCAGCTCGGCCCGGTGGTCCCGCCAGGCCTCGACCTGCCGGGAGGCCGACGGGGTGAGCCGCAGCCGGACGACGCGCCGGTCCGCAGCGTCGCGCTCGCCGGTGAGCCAGTCCCTGTCACCGAGGCGCCGCACCAGCGTCGAGACCGAGTTCGGCGCCAGCCCGAGCTCGTGGGCGGCCTGCGCGACGCTGATGCCGGGACGGCGGCGCAGCAGCCGGACGAGATCGATCTCGGCACCGGACAGCTCCACCCCGGTCCAGGGGCGGCCGGCCACTGCGCGCATCTGGCGGCGCAGCACGCCCACGCTCTCGATCAGCTCGTCGGCGACCACGGCAGCGAGTGACCCCATGACCCCAGGATACCTCTGTTACAGAGGCAATTGACCACGCCGGCTCTCCTGGTGGATCAGGGGCGCGCGGCCACCTCCTCCGCGGCCTCGGCGCGCGTCGTCGGTGAACCGAGCCCGCGGCTGGCGTAGAGCCCGAGGAGGAGGAACCCGGCCGCCGCCCAGGCGGCGTTGCGGGTGGCGTGCGAGAAGGCCGTACGGGCGTCCTCGGCCACGCTTTCCGTACGCGGATCGGCGGCTAGCCCGCCGATCGCCGCTCCCGCGGAGTCGCGGACGGCCGCCACGACCTGGCGCCTCTGGTCGGCCGAGAGCTGGCCCTGCCTGGCCAGTGCACGATCGAGAGACAAGCCCAGACTCGTGAAAAGCACCGTGCCGAGGATGGCGATACCCAGTGCCGAGCCGAGCTGGCGGGTGGTGCTGGTGGTGCCCGAGCCCTGCCCGCTCTTGACGACCGGGACGTCGGTCAGGACCACTCCGGTGAGCTGTGCCGTGGCCAAGCCCACCCCCATCCCGTAGACGAACAGCAGCGGGGAGGTGAGCGTCCACGGCGTGGACGGTGACACCACGACGCCGATCCCCGCGACGCCGATGACCTCGAGGAGGATGCCGAGCCGGACCACGTACGGCGCCCCGCGACGCAATGCCAGCTGCCCGCCGAAGCCGCTGGCGACGAAGCTGCCGACCGCGAGCGGTAGCAGCGCGAGCCCGGTCTCGAACGCGGTGTACCCGCGGACGTTCTGGAACCACAACGGCAGTGAGAACAGCAGCCCGAACTCGCCGAGACTCACGATGCCGGCCGCGATGTTGCCGCCACGGAAGGAGGGGATCGAGAACAGGCCGAGGTCGAGCAGCACCACCTTGCCGGCCCGGTTGCGTCGCCGTTCGAGGCCCACGAAGGCCAGCAGGGCCAGCACGCCGACGGCGAAGGCCACGGGGATGGGAGACAGCTGCCACTGCCAGGGCCGATGCAGGATCGAGAACGGTTTCTCCCGCGACCACCACCCGTAGGTGCGGCCCTCGATGAGGCCGAAGACGATCGCGCCGAAGCCGACGATCGACAGCAGCGCGCCGCCGACGTCCACCCCGGGGCTCGGATCGTCCCCCCGGGACTCATCGACAGCAAGCCAGGTCCCGACCAGGACGACGAGCCCGAGAGGGACGTTGATTCCGAACGCCCAGCGCCACGAGTAGCTCGTCGTGAGCCAGCCGCCCAGCAGGGGACCCAGCGCTGCCGTCCCCCCGATGGTCGACCCCCACACGGCGAAGGCGATGGCCCGGGAACGGCCGCGGAAGCCGGCGTTGATGATCGACAGCGAGGTGGGCAGCATCATGGCGCCACCCACCCCCTGGGCGACGCGAGCCATGATCAGCTCGTTCCCGGTCCCGCTGCGGGCAGCCAGGATGCTCGACACCATGAACACGACGACGCCGACCTCGAAGAGGGCCCGCCTGCCCCAGCGATCGGCGAGGCGGCCTGCGGTCAGGAGCAGCGCCGCGAAGACCAGGGTGTAGGCCTCCTGGACCCACTGCGCGTCGGTCGACGTGATCCCGAGGTCGCGGATGATCGAGGGAACCGCGACGTTCACGATCGTGGCGTCGACGATGATGAGGGCGACGCCGAGCGCCACGAAGAACAGGCCTACCCAGCGTCGCCGTCCCGACTCCGCCGGGCCGCGTCCGGCTTGGTCCATCACGTGTCTCCGATCAGCGTTGCTCAGCATGCAGGACCATCGAGAGTCCACGACCATCGAGCATCCACGACCATGGTCCCGGTCACCGCTGGGCGCTGCAACGCGACGAGGGGCACGGCCCCTCAGAAGTCTCCGGCGTCCTTGCGGAGCTGGCGGAGCAGCCGCACGAGGCTGGACACGGCGCTGGGGCTCAACCCCGGGTCGGCGAAGACCGTGCTGTTGAGCTCGTCGGTCGCCTCGCGGGCGAGCGCCACGCCCTCCGACGTGATCTCCACGAGGGTTGCTCGGCGGTCCGTGGGGTGCGGTGTGCGGGCGACGAGGCGGGCCTCCTCGAGTCGGTCGACCGCGTTGGTCACGCTCGTCTGGTGGACCTGGAGGCGGGAGCCGATGACGCGCATGGGGAGCGCCCGGCGGCGGCTCAGGAAGAGCAGCATCAGCACTTCGTAGCGAGCGAAGCTGATGTCGTAGGGCTTGAGCACGGCCTCCACGCGCGACAACGCGATCTGGTGGGCGCGCATGAGCGAGGTGATCGCCGCCATCCCGTCCGCCGCGTCGCCCCAGCCATGCTCGACCCACAGCCGGTGCGCCTCCGCGATGGGGTCCGGGTCGTGGTTCTCCCGTGACGGCATGAGCGCATGGTAGCCAAGCACGAACGTTGAAGTGACATCCGATAGTCGGACGTCCTACTATCAGCTCAGCGGCAGTCGTCAACGGCGCCGCTGCGGACGTGGGAGGTCGGCCGGTGGCCCTGCACCAACCCGTGAACCCGGTGCGCTTCGTCACGGCTGCGAGCCTGTTCGACGGTCATGACGCCGCGATCAACATCATGCGCCGGCTGCTGCAGTCCCAAGGCGCCGAGGTCGTGCACCTCGGGCACGACCGCAGCGTCGAGGAGGTCGTCACCGCGGCACTCCAGGAGGACGTGCAGGGCGTCGCTGTGTCGTCCTACCAGGGGGGCCATCTGGAGTACTTCTCCTATCTCGTGGACCGGCTTCGTGAGCGGGGCGCCGGTCACGTACGGGTCTACGGCGGAGGCGGCGGCGTCATCGTGGCATCGGAGATCGAGACGCTGGCGCGCCTCGGCGTGCGCATCTTCTCGCCCGCCGATGGACAGCGACTGGGGTTGCCCGGGATGGTCAGCCAGCTGGTCCAGGAGTGCGACACCGACCTCGCCCGCGGCGGCGCCGACCTCACTGCCGTCGCCTCCGGCGCTCAGCCCGCGCTGGCCAGGGCCATCACCGTGCTCGAGGCGGGGGCGGACCCCGGCCTGCCGGAGGCGGTTCGCGCCGCCGCAGGCGGGCGGCGCGCCCCGGTCCTCGGCATCACCGGCACCGGCGGTTCCGGGAAGTCCTCGCTGACCGACGAGCTGGTGCGCCGGCTGCGGCGGGACTCCCAGGACAAGCTGCGGGTCGCGGTGATCGCGGTGGATCCCACCCGCCGTCGCGGCGGCGGCGCACTGCTCGGCGACCGTATCCGCATGAACGCTCTCGACCCCCAGGTCGTCTTCTTCCGCTCGCTTGCGACCCGGCACGCCGGCGCCGTGCTCCCACCCGCTCTGGACGACGTGATCCAGGTCTGCTCGCTGGCCGGCTACGACCTGGTGATCGTCGAGACGCCGGGGATCGGCCAGGGCGACGCCGCCATCGTGCCGCACGCGGACGTGTCGCTCTATGTCATGACGCCGGAGTACGGCGCCGCCAGCCAGCTCGAGAAGATCGACATGCTCGACTTCGCCGACGTGGTGGCCATCAACAAGTACGAGCGCCGTGGCGCGGAGGATGCTCGTCGGGACGTGGCCCGCCAGCTGGTGCGCAGCCGCGAGGCCTTCGGCGTCCCGTGGGAGGAGATGCCCGTCTTCGGCACGTCGGCCGCGCGCTTCGACGACGACGGGGTGTCGGCCCTGTACCACCACCTCAAGGGTCTGCTGGTCGAGTACGGTCTGCCGGACTTCGAGGGCGTCCTTCCGCTCGTCACCGGACGGACGTCGACGGGGCTCGTCGGCGTGCTGCCCAAGGGGCGGGAGCGCTACCTCGCGGAGATCGCGGAGACCGTACGCGGGTACCACCGACGGACCGACCAACAAGCGGTGCTGGTTCGCCGCCGCCAGCAGCTGCGCGAGACCTCCGCGTTGCTGAGCTCGGCCGGTGAGCGCGAGGCCGCCGAACGTGTCGACGGGCTCCTCGCCTCCGTCGAGTCCGCGCTGGATCCGCAGAGCCTGGACACCCTTGAGCGCTGGCCGGCCGTGCGGGCCTCCTACGAGGGCGACCAGCAGGTGTACGCCGTTCGCGGCCGCGAGGTCGTGACGCCGCTGACGCGTACGACGCTGTCCGGGACGGACGTACCGCGTGTCGCCCTGCCGCCGGACGACGACGACGCCACCCTCTACTCCTTCCTCCGGGCCGAGAACCTGCCCGGCTTCTTCCCGTTCACGGCCGGGGTGTTCCCGTTCAAGCGGACCGAGGAGGACCCCGCCCGGATGTTCGCGGGCGAGGGCGACCCCGCGCGCACCAACCGGCGCTTCCACCTGCTCTCGCAGGGGCAGCCCGCCACGCGGCTCTCCACCGCGTTCGACTCGGTGACGCTCTATGGCCGCGACCCGTCGCCGAGGCCGGACGTGTACGGCAAGGTCGGGACGTCGGGGGTCTCCGTCGCCACCCTGCAGGACATGAAGGACCTCTACGCCGGCTTCGACCTGTGCTCGCCCACGACGTCGGTGTCGATGACCATCAACGGGCCAGCGCCGACGATCCTCGCCATGTTCTTCGACACCGCGATCGACCAGCAGGTCGAGAGGTTCCGCGCCGAGGAGGGGCGGGAGCCGGACCCGGGCGAGCTCGACGAGATCGCCGCCCGCACGGTGGCCACCGTGCGTGGCACGGTCCAGGCCGACATCCTCAAGGAGGACCAGGGCCAGAACACGTGCATCTTCTCGACGGAGTTCTCGCTGCGCGCGATGGCCGACATCCAGCAGTGGTTCATCGAGCACGGCGTCCGCAACTTCTACTCCGTGTCGATCAGCGGCTACCACATCGCGGAGGCGGGGGCCAACCCGATCAGCCAGCTCGCGTTCACCCTCGCCAACGGCTTCACCTACGTCGAGTCCTATCTCGCGCGCGGGATGAGGATCGATGACTTCGCGCCGAACCTCTCCTTCTTCTTCAGCAACGGGATGGACGCCGAGTACACCGTCATCGGACGCGTGGCCCGCCGGATCTGGGCCATCGCGATGAAGGAACGATATGGAGCCTCCGAACGAGCTCAGAAACTGAAGTACCACGTGCAGACGAGCGGGCGCTCCCTGCACGCCCAGGAGATGTCGTTCAACGACATCAGGACCACGCTGCAGGCGCTGTGCGCCCTCTACGACAACGCCAACTCGTTGCACACCAACGCCTATGACGAGGCGGTGACCACTCCGACCGAGGACTCGGTGCGCCGCGCGCTGGCGATCCAGCTCGTCATCGACAAGGAGTGGGGTCTGGCGATGAACGAGAACCCGCTGCAGGGCTCCTACATCGTCGAGCAGCTGACCGACCTGGTCGAGGAGGCGGTGCTGCTCGAGTTCGAGCGCCTGGCCGACCGCGGCGGCGTGCTCGGTGCGATGGAGACCGGCTACCAGCGGGGGAAGATCCAGGACGAGTCGATGCTCTACGAGCGTCGCAAGCACGACGGCTCCCTGCCGATCGTCGGCGTCAACACCTTCCTCCGACCGGGAGGGGAGCAGGTCTCGGAGTCCCTCGAGCTGGCGAGGGCGACCCAGGACGAGAAGGCCTCGCAGCTCGACCGACTGCGCGACTTCCAGGAGCGGCACCGCCAGGAGTCTCCCGCGGCGCTGGAACGGCTGAAGAAGGTGGCCGTGTCGGGCGGCAACCTCTTCGAGGAGCTGCTGTCGGCGGTTCGGGTCTGCTCGCTCGGCCAGATCACGGACGCCTTCTTCGAGGTGGGCGGCCAGTACCGCCGCAACGTGTGAGGTCGCTCAGTCCGCACAGAGCTCCATCCTGACGTCGCTCAGTCTGCGCTCAGCTCCATGACGACCTCGTGGCGGTAGGTCCGACCGGCCCGTACCGTCGCGCTCGGGAAGTGTGCGATGTTCGGAGAGTCCGGGAAGGTCTGGGTCTCCAGCGCGAAGCCCGCGTAACGGGCGTACGTCGAACCGCGCTTGCCGTGGACGAGGCCGTCCAGGTGCCCACAGGCGTACATCTGCACGCCGGGCTGGTCGGTCCAGAGGCGAAGGCGCCGCCCGGAGCGGAGGTCGTGGGCGCTGGCGGCCTGAGCAAGGCCGTGGGTGCTGGCGGCCTGAGCAAGGCCGTGGGTGCCGGGGCGCTCGCGCAGGCACCAGGTGTGGTCGTAGTCCGCCCGGCCGTGGGCGTCCCCGATCGGGCGAGGCGAGCGGAAGTCGTACCTCGTGCCCGCGACGGCCAGGATCTCTCCTGTCGGGAGCAGCTCCTCGTCCACGGGGACGTAGAAGTCGCCGGCGAGGCACAGGTGCTGGCCGAGGACGTCTCCGCGGTCGTGACCGGCGAGGTTGAAATAGGAGTGATGGGCCATGTTGATGACGGTCGTCGCGTCGGGGACCGCCTCCATGACGATGTGGAGCAGGTTCCCGACCAGCGTGTACGTGCAGCTCGCCGTACAAGCTCCCGGGTAGCCCATGTCGCCGTCCGGGCTGAGGAGGTGGAAGGAGATCCCGGTGCCGTCCGCCGTGAGGGCGGCGTCCCAGAGTCGCTGGTCCCAGCCGTCACCGCCGCCGTGCAGGTGGTGAGCGCCCTCGTTCGCGTCGAGCCGGACCTCCGCGCCCTCGAGCCGGAACCGCGCGTCCCTGATCCGGTTCGCGTAACGGCCGATCGTGGCGCCGACGAACAGCGACCGGTGCCGGACGTAGGACTCGATGTCGTCGAAGCCCAGGACCACGTCGGCTGGCCGCCCGTCACGGTCGGGGACGTGCAGCTCCACGAGCCGCGCCCCGTGGTCCGACACTCGTGCCGTCACACCGGCGCCCCCGTCGAGGACGTACGCGTGCACCTCGCGACCGCCGACGACACCGAAGGCCTCCTCGCGGATCACGTCATCCTCTCCGGTCGTCTCGGGGGTTCTCCCAGCCAACCACGCCGGGAGCCGCCGACGGCATGGCTCGCCTGGCTGCGGCCTGTGGGCGCCATTTCCCGCGATACGGTACGGAGGTGGCGACGGACCTTCCATGGACCACGTCGTGACGCTCAAGGTCGACCTTCGCGACGAACGCGCCGACGCGCTGAACCACGGGCTGGAGTTGCTCGCTGAGGCGTGGCACAGCTTCGATGCCCCCCGCCCCATGCAGCCTCCGGTCTCGGACCGCACGACCGGCCTCATCGGCGGGCCTCTGCCCGAGGTCGGGGTCGGTGTGCGTGCTGCCCTCGACGGCGCGGCGGTGGTCCTCGACGAGAGCCTCGCCCAGTCCAGGCCGCGCTTCTTCGGCTACATCGCGTCCTCCGGGCTCGAGTCGGCGGTGCTCGCCGACGCCATGGCCACCTCCCACGACGTCAACCTCGCCGCCGAGTCGGGCGGCGCGGAGCTCGTCGAGCGGACCGCGCTCCAGTGGCTGGGCGAGTTCGTGGGCTTCCCCGCGCACGGTGGGACGTTCACCAGCGGCGGCATGCTCTCGAACCTCACGGCGCTCGTGGCTGCCCGGACGCGCGCGGTCCCGGCCAGTCGCATCGAGGGCGTCGACGGGCGTCGCCTGACCGTCTACACGTCTCTGGACGCTCACGCCAGCATCGAGCGGGCGGTCGAAGTCCTCGGTATCGGGCGTGGGCAGCTTCGTGGCGTGCCGGTGGACGCTCGGCGCCGGATGGACCCGTCGGCTCTGGCCGCGATGGTCGCCTCCGACGTGGCGGGCGGGCTGCAGCCGGTCGCTGTCGTGGCGACCGCGGGGACGACGCTGACCGGTGCGGTGGACCCGATCGATGCCATCGCGGACGTGGCGCGCGAGCACGGGATGTGGCTGCACGTCGACGGCGCCTACGGCCTGCCGGCCGCCTCGACCGAGGTCGTCCGCCACCTGTTCCGGGGTCTCGACCGGGCGGACTCGGCGTCGATGGACGCGCACAAGTGGATGTACGTCCCGAAGGCGTGCGGTGTCCTGCTCGTGCGCGACGTCTCCGTGCTGATGGGTGCGTTCCGCCACGAGTCGGCGTACATGATCGAGGAGGAGGGGTACAGCCACCCCGTCGACGCGACGCTGGAGTACTCGAGGCCGTTCCGGTCCCTCAAGCTCTGGACGGCGCTGCGGGCCCACGGCGCCGCCGCGTTCCGAGGCGCCATCGGGGGCAACATCGAGCTCGCTCGCGAGCTCGTCGAGCTGGTGCGTGCGCACCCGCGGATGCAGCTGCTCGTCGAGGAGCCCGACCTGTCGGTCGTACCGTTTCGTCGTATCCCCGCGAAGGGCGACGTCGACGCGCACAACATGCGGCTCGCCCGCCTCATGCAGTCCGACGGCAGGGTGTACGTGACCAGCGCGGTCATCGACGGTGTCGCCTGCCTGCGCCCGTGCGTGGTGAACTTCCGCACCACCTCCGAGGACGTGGCCGCCATCGTCGAGGTGGCCGACGAGCTCGGGGTTCGCCTCGAGCAGGGAAGAGCCTGACTCGTGTTCTCCACGACGTGGCGTACCTCGCCGCGAGCGTACGGGGTGCGGCGAGACCGCGGGACGAAGGTCCCGACCTCGTCCGGGGTCAGGCTGGACTGCGACGTCTTCCGCCCCGACGCCGACGGGCGGTTCCCGGTGATCCTCAGCCTGGCGCCGTACCCGATCGAGGACCAGGCGGCGCCGCTGACCCCTGGTCCCATGCGCTATCCCAACGCCCACATCGAGGCGGGTGACCCGCATTTCTACGCGCGTCGCGGCTACGTGCACGTCGTGGGCAACCTCCCGGGCACAGGGGAGTCCGAGGGCTTCTTCGACCACATGGGTCCGGACACCATCAGGGCCGTCTACGACGCGATCGCGTGGTGCGCCGAGCAGCCGTGGAGCGACGGCAACGTCGGCATGTTCGGGATGTCCTACTACGGGATGATCCAGCCGCTGGTGGCCATGCTCGAGCCCCCCGCCCTGAAGGCCATCTTCTGCCCGTTCTCGGTGACCGACCAGTACCGCGACACCTATTACAAGGGCGGCATCTTCGGGTACGCGTTCCTGCGGGGCTGGTCAGTGGCGCTGCGGCGGGCGCGGCTTCGCGCGACGTACGCCGAGAGCGTCGGCGAGGACCGGTTCCGCGAGCTCGTCGAGCGCGCGAAGGCGGACCCGGAGAACCAGCTCGTGCCCTCGGTCATGGAGGTGCTGGCCGACGTCGACGACCCGGTGAACCGCTTCCTGGCCGAGATCGTGGTCAACCCGCTGCTCGGTGAGCACTACGACCCGCGCTGCGTCGACTACTCCCGCGGCTGCACCGTGCCGGGCTACTTCGGCGCCTGCTGGGGCATCTACGGACTGCACCTGCCGGGCGCGTTCCGGTCGTTCACGCGGTGGAACGGACCGGCCCGGCTGACCATCGGTCCACCGGCCTACCTCGACCGCCCGATCGTGCAGTACCAGTACGAATCGCTGCGCTGGTTCGACCACTGGCTCAAGGGCAACGACACCGGGCTGATGGACGAGCCGCCGGTGCAGGTCTTCGTCGACAACGCAAACGAGTGGCGCTCGGGACAGACCTGGCCGCTGACGCAGACCCGGTTCACGCCGTTCTACCTCCACGAAAACGGCCTGCTGTTCGAGCGGGAGTTCTGGCCGCACGAGCCCCACGACGTCATCACCGACTCGCCGCTGGAGCGAGGGGGCGTCTCGTACGCGACACCCGCCTTCCGCGACGACGTCGAGCTCTGCGGACCCGTCGTTCTCACCCTGTTCGCGTCGACGACCGGCACCGAGGCGCTGTTCTTCGCCTCCCTGCACGAGGTGGGGCCGGACGGCGCGGACCGGCTGCTGACCCGGGGCTGGCTGCGCGGCTCGCAGCGCGAGCTCGACGAGGACGAGTCGACGCCCTGGTGGCCGGTCCACCGGCACCGCCGGCGAGTCCCCATGGAGCCGGGCGAGATCTACGAGCTGGCCGTCGACATCCGCCCGATCGGGGTGCTGCTGCGGGCCGGGAGCCGGCTTCGCCTCACGATCCGGACCACGGACGTCGGCGACCCGAACCCCGACATCCTGTCCGACCACGCGGTCGGGCTCGTGTCCGGAGCCCAGCACAACCGGGTGTTCATCCACCACGACGAGGACCATCCCTCCGTGCTGGTGCTGCCCGTGACGCGAGGCAACCGCATCGGCACCTTCCTCTCCGGCGGGCGCCTGGAGCCGCTCGCCGCCGCCCACGGCACCGACAGCAGCGGAGGAGGTCACTGAGATGCCAGGCGATCCGGCCCGGTCCGACGAACCGCTGCAGGTGCCGACGGTGGGGCCACGTCCGTTGCACCACGTCGGCTACTGGGTGGACAGCCTCGACACGGCCGTCGCCGACGCGCTCCAGCTGGGACTCGGCCCGTTCCTGGTCCATGCACACATCGCGTTCGACACCTTCGACGTGCCGGGGCGTCCGGTCGGGCTCGGGCCGGTGGTCTTCGACCACTCCGCCGCGTTCGCCGCCTGGGGACCCGTCGTCGTCGAGTACGGCGAGGTGCACGCCATCGATCCCGAGCTTGCGGACGCCTATGGCGTCGCTCCGGGGGCGGTGAGCCACGTCTCCTGGGTCGTGGACGACCTGGACCGGGAGTGCGACCTGCTGGCGCCGATGGGCTGCCGGGTCATCAACACGGCGACGACGGGGCCCATCTCGGTCGCCTGGCTGAGCGGCGGCCGGCTCTTCCCGCACCCCATCGAGCTGCATCGGGCCTCCCCGGCGATCCTGGGCATGCACGACCGCCTCGTCGGCCTGTCCTCCGGCTGGGACGGGACCGAGCCGATGAGACCGATGCGATGACGGAGGAACGGTGACGCCCGAGGAGTTTCGAGCGGCGGGCCATGCGCTGGTGGACTGGGTCGCCGACTTCAGGACCCGGCTGCCCGAGCTGCCCGTGCGCAGTGGAGTCGCGCCCGGCGACGTACGCGCGCAGCTGCCCACGAGCGCACCCGAGCGGCCCCAGCCGTTCGCCGAGGTGCTCGCCGACCTCGACCGCGTCGTGGTCCCCGGCCTGACCCAGGTGCAGCATCCCGGCTACTTCGGCTGGTTCCCCTCCAACGCCTCCCTCGCCTCGGTGCTCGGCGACCTGGCCTCCTCAGGGCTCGGGGGCCTCGGCATCACGTGGCAGTCGGCGCCCGCGCTCACCGAGGTGGAGGAGGTGGTGACCGACTGGCTGCGCGAGCTGTGCGGCCTCGGACCCTCCTGGCGCGGTGCCATCCACGACACGGCGTCAACCGCGTGCCTGGTCGCGATGCTGGCCGCGCGAGAGCGGGCCAGCGACCTGTCCGAGCTGCGCGGCGGCCTCCAGGCGGAGCCGGCCCCGCTCACGGTGTACGCGTCGACGCAGGCGCACTCGTCGGTGCCCAAGGCGGTGCTGCTCGCCGGCTACGGGCGGGACAACCTGCGACTGGTCGAGGTGGACCCGAAGACCTACGCGATCGACGTCGCGCAGCTGCGCGAGGCGATGGCGGCCGACGCGGCCGCCGGCCGGCGACCGGCCGCAGTGGTGGCGTCGGTGGGGACCACGGCGACGACCGCGGTCGACCCGGTCCGAGAGGTCGTGGCCGCGGCCGCCGAGCACCGGGCCTGGGTGCACGTCGACGCGGCCATGGCGGGCTCGGCCATGCTGCTGCCCGAGTGCCGGTGGATGGTCGACGGGGTCGAGGGCGCCGACTCCCTGGGCTGGAACCCGCACAAGTGGCTCGGCACCGTGCTGGACACCTCGCTGCTCTACGTCCGCGACGTCGACCATCTGGTGCGCGTCATGTCGACGAACCCGTCGTACCTGCGGTCCTCCGTCGACGGCGAGGTCACCCAGTACAAGGACTGGGGCATCCCGCTGGGCCGGCGCTTCCGCGCGCTCAAGCTGTGGTTCCACCTCCGCCTGGACGGGGCCGAGGCGATCCGGGCCCGGCTGCGACGCGACCTCGCGAACGCCCAGTGGCTGGCCGAGCAGGTCCACGCGGAGCCCGGGTGGGAGGTGATCGCGCCTGTGACGTTGCAGACGGTCTGCGTCCGCCACGTCCCCGAGTCGCTGCGCGCGGACGACGGTTCGGTCCGCGACGTCGACGCGCTGGACGCCCACACCCTGCGCTGGGTCGAGGCCGTGAACGCGACCGGGCGCGCGTTCCTGACACCCGCCGTCATCGACGGCCGGTGGACGGTGCGCATCTCGGTCGGTGCCGAGCCGACGCAGCGCGACGACGTGGCCGCGATGTGGCAGCTCTGCCGCCATGCGGTGGTGGACTGAGGACCGCGGTGGGGCCGCCTGACGCGATCGCGCGGAATCGGCGGTGCGCTCAGAGGTCGACGGTGATGCGGATGCGGAGGACGTCGCCGACCTCGAGGTCCTCGGCCTTGCGCACGGCGTCCTTCACCGGGACGACGTACCCGCCGTCCTTGGGGAACAGCGAAGTGCGCCATCGCGTGTCCCCGACCTGGACGCCGACCGGGATCATCCCCCAGCCGTACGTCACCGAGCGGGCGACGGCCTCCAGCTCGACAGCCTGCGCGTCGGGGACGCTGACGAAGTGGAACGGCGACGGGCCGCGCCAGTGCCAGAGCTCGCCGCTGAACTCCAGGTCCACGCGGTCAGGATAGGAGCCGGGCACGTCCGCCGGATGGGTGTGCAGGCGGCTGCGCGGAGGCCGGCGTCACAGGTGCTCCGTCGACGGGTCCAGCGCCTCCTCGGCGGCCAGGCAGACGGCCCGCAGCACCGCGGCGTCCCCGCCGTAGTGCAGCGGCCCGGCCCCGTCGGTCACCAGGAGCTCCGCCAGCGCCACCCCGCGCGGGGACACCGGTCCCGGTGCCCGCAGCCGCTCGGCGAGACGCTGCAGGTCACCGGCGCACGCCCGGACCGCCCGCCGGGTCCGCGGTGACTGCATGGGGAAGCCGGACGGGGCGGCGCCCGCCACGGAGACGCCCGCCTGCGCCATGATCCGGCAGATCGCGTCGGCGATCAGGCTCCGGTGCCCGGTCATCACGAGGTACTGGGCCCGCAGGGAGTGCTCGACGCTGGTGTCCGCCGAGACCCCGGCGGCCAGGTCCTGGTCCCAGTGCGGCCCGAACAGCCGCACCATGGCCTTGCGCACCGGTCCGGCGTGGCGGACGACGATCGTGTCGTCGCGCTCGAGGAGCACCCACGTCACGGCGCCACCTCCGGTCTCGCCCGTGGCCTGTCCTTGACAAGGACCCGTCGACACCATTCAACGCCTACCTGCGGACGTCGGTGACAGCCCCCTGAGGCCGGGCTCACTCGTGGGCAGGGCGCCCGGCCGCGGACAGCAGGAAGTCGACGGAGCGGTCGACGTGACCGGCGAGCTCCTCCACGGCCATGCCCGCGAACATGTGGCCCTGGCCGGGGACGAGCTCGAGCTCGGCGCGGCCGCCCGCGGCGCGCAGGGCGGCAGCCAGCCGCTCGCTCTGGCGGGCCGGGACCAGGTCGTCGGCGTCGCCGTGCAGGAGCAGGAAGGGAGGGGCGCCGGGACGTGCGCGCAGCGCCGGGCTGGCCTCCCGCGCCAGGTCGGGAGCCTGGTCCGGGGTCGCCCCGAGCAGCCGGCTCTCGCGTGACCCCGGCCCCCGGTCCGGCGTACCGCCGACCCCCTCGACGTCGTCGGGCAGCGACAGCAGGTCGGTGACCGGGTACCACAGCACGACGGCGTCCACAGCGGGGGCGGCGTCGAGGTCCAGCCCGCGCAGCGCGGCGAGCTGACCCCCGGCGCTGACCCCCCACAGGCACAGGCGCCGCACGTCGATCCCGAGGTCCGGGCCCTGCTCCACGACCCACGCGCACGCCGCCGACACGTCGTGCAGCTGCGCCGGGAAGCGCGCCTCGCCCGAGAGGCGGTAGTCCGCGCTGATGACCGCGAGCCCCCTCTCCGCGGCGCGCAGGAACAGGCGCGCGGAGCCGGCGCCGGGGCGGCCGGGGCCCTCCCGGCGGGAGCCCACCCGCCACCCGCCACCGTGCAGGTACACGCAGGCCACCCGCGCCCCGCCGGCCGGGACGTAGGCGTCGGCGGCGAGCGGCCGGTAGCCCTCGACCTGCGAGACGACGATGTCGCGGTGGACGGTGACGGGCTGCGTCACGCGCCGGCCGGGCTCTTGTACGCCGTCCCGCCCTGCACGATCCAGGTGAGGTTGTCGGCGTCCTCCAGGACGGTCACGTCGGCCGTGGGGTCCCCCCGCACGACGAGCAGGTCGGCGAGGTAGCCGGGGGCGAGCAGGCCGAGCTCGTCGCCCATGCCCATGAGCTGACCGCCGTACTGCGTGGCGGCGGTGAGGACCTCGACGGGGCTGTAGCCGAAGAGGTCGACGAACAGGCGCAGGTCGCGGGCGTTGCGCCCGATCGGGTTGTTCGGGAAGCCGTAGTCGCCGCCGGGCAGCGCCCTGATCCCGCGCTTGCGGATCTCGGGGTAGACCGCCTGCATGCCCTCGAGGGCGTCGACCGAGCCCATGGTTCGCGCCACCTCGGGGGTGATGCCGAACTCCAAGCCCTCGTGGACGTTGGCCCAGATGATCCCCGGCCCGGGCGAGACGAAGACGACGTCCTTGACCGACTCGAGCAGGTCCAGCGCCTCCTCGTCGGCATAGGTGCAGTGGTAGATCGACCGGAACCCCGCCCGCACCGCGATCTTGACGGACTCGGCGGCCTGGCAGTGGCCGTTGAGCCACACCCCGACCTCTCGGGCCGCCTCGCCGGCGGCGTTCAGCTCCTCCGCCGAGTACTGCGTGATGTGGCTGCCGCCGGGGATGAAGACGTCGTCGTTGCTGACGAGGAACTTGACGCTGTCGAAGCCCTCGGCCGCTCGGTCACGAACCCACCTCGCACAGGCGTCGGGGCCGGTCCAGTCCGCCTCGATGTGTCCGTCCGGCCGCTGCGGGTGGTTGTCGCGTTCCACCGCTCCCGCGCGCATGCGCGGACCGGGGATGATCCCCGCCCTGATCTTGTCGCGGACCACTGGTTCCACCGGCATCGGCAGCAGCGAGCCGGCGGAGTACGCGGAGGTGAACCCCGCCTCGAGGAGGATCCGCGCGTTCCGCTCGCAGCGGGCCAGCTCGGAGTCGAAACCCTCGATGAAGCCGAAGAACGAGACATCGACCGGGGGGTTGAACCGAGGGTCGATGTGGCCGACGGCCGACGGGAACGTGAGGTGGGCGTGTGACTCGACCATGCCGGGCATCACCGTGTGCCCGGTGGTGTCGACCACCGTGTGGCCCTCGTGCAGCTCGGGGTGCCGTCCGGGACGGACCTCGACGACGCGCTCGCCCTCGACGACGACCTCACCGGGGAAGGCAGGGGTGCCGGTGCCGTCGAAGACCAGCCCGCCGGAGTAGACAGTGCGACCCATTGCGTGCCTCGTTCTCAGGTGGTGGAGGAGTACAGATCGGTGGAGTACGGCTCGGTGTCGTGGGCGGCCTTCCACGGGACCACGTGGTTGCGCAGGATGCCGACGCCCTCGATCTCGGCCTCGATCTCGTCGCCGGGCTGTAGGTAGAAGTCGAACGGGTTCGGCTGGATCGCGGCCACGCCGGAGATGGTCCCGGTGGTGATGATGTCGCCGGCGCTGTAGCCCTGCGCGGAGTGGTAGGCCACCAGGTGCGGGATGGGGATGAGCATCTGCGCAGTGTTGCCCTGCTGGCGGACCTCGCCGTTGACGCGCAGCTCCATCGCGAGCGCCTGGGGGTCGGCGATCTCGTCCTTGGTGACGATCCAGGGGCCGATGGGGCAGAAGGTGTCGATCGCCTTGGAGAACGAGAACACCCCGGAGGCCATCTCGCGGCGCTGGATGTCGCGGGCGGTGATGTCGTTGAAGACGAGGTAGCCGGCGATGTAGTCCGCCGCCTCCTCGGGGCCGAAGAACTTCCCGCTCCTGCCGATCACGATGCCGAGCTCGAGCTCGTAGTCCAGCTCCTTGGTCAGCCCCTCCGGGTACACGATCGCGTCGTCGGGGCCGATGATCGCGTCGACGTTCTGGAAGAACACGATGCCCTTGTGCACGGGGTGCGACCAGTTGACGGCCTGCAGCTCCTCGTGGTGGGAGGAGAAGTTGCCCGCGGTGTGGAAGAACTTCTTCGGCACGATCGGGGCTCGCAGCCGTACGTCGGCCAGCGCCAGCCGCTCGCCGGTCTCGCCGACGTCACCGCCGCGCTCGAAGTACTCGCGCGTCGAGGCGCACGCGAGCTCGACGACGGTGTCGCCGTCCAGCCGGCCGACCCGGCCCTCGTCGAACGTCACGAGCCGCACGGCGGACCTCTTCTCGCTCTGTGAAAGTAACTTTCGACAATGGTCCCGACCGGCCCCGCGCCTGTCAAGCCTCCCCGTCAGCTGGGCGCCGGGACGCGAAAGACCCGCAGCTGCAGCGCGAGCGCGGCGTAGTAGCCGACCAACGTGAGCACCTCGAACAGCCCCGCGGCGCCGAGCACGGCCACGGCCTCCGCGTAGGCCACATCGTCCAGGTCGGCCTCGGTGAGCAGCGCATCGACGGTGCGGGCGATGACGCGCTCGTCGGGCGCGGGGAGGGCGTCGTACGCCCGCCCGCGCACGGCGGCCAGCTCCTCCTCGGAGAGCCCCACGTGGCGGCCGAGCGCCTCGTGGGCGTACCACTCGAAGGCGCAGTCCCAGTGCACCGAGACGACGAGGATGGCCAACTCGCGCGCCCGGTCGGACAGCGCGGTCTCGTAGCGCACCGCCGAGCCGAGCGCCTGCAGCGCCAGCCCGAGACGAGGCTGCAGCAGGAAGGCGTTGAACGGGCCCTCGAGGCTCCCCGCGTCGTCGACGAGCCGGAACAGCTGCGGGCCCTGGGCCCGGCGCCCCCCGGCGATGGCGTCGTAGACCTCGCGCTGCTCGGGGTCGAGGGAGCCCGGTGCGAGCTTGGCCAGCCGGGTGGTCACGTCGCGACCCCGCCCTCGGCGATGAGGGCGGAGATCTCGGCGCAGGTCTGCAGGACGGCCGGCTTGAGCTCTCGCACGATCCGCTGGGTCGACCAGTCCCGTGCCTGGACGGCGAGGTTCACCCCGGCCACCACGCGACCGCCGGGGGCGATGACAGGTCCGGCGACCGAGCGCAGCCCGTACGCGAGCTCCTCGTCCTGCATCGACCAGCCCTGCTCGCGGATGCGGCGCAGCTCCCCGCGCAGCTCCTCCAGGCTGAGCTTGGCGTTCGGCCCGTGCTGGGCGGCGAAGGACTCGGCGGTGATCCGGCTCGCCAGGTCCGCCTCGTCGAGATGGGCGAGCAGGAGCTTGCCGATCGAGGTGGTGACGGCGGGCAGGGTCGAGCCGACCTGGATGTTCGCCGTCACCAGGTCGGAGTTGCGCAGCCGGACGAGGTAGAGCACGCGGTCGCCGGTCAGCACCGCGAGGTTGACCGTCTCGCCGGTGGCCTCGCCCAGGTCCTGCAGCTTCGGGGTGGCCAGCCCGACGAGGTCCAGGCTGCGCAGCGCGGCCGACCCCAGCGTCAGGGTCCGGACACCCGGCCGGTAGTCGCCGTTCGGGAGGTGGTCGAGGTAGCCCTCCGCGGTCAGCGTCATCACCACCCGGTAGACCGTGGGCATCGGCAGCCCCGCCGCCGACGCCAGGTCGGTCACCCGCCACTGGGGCCGCTGCTCGTCGAAGAGGCTGAGGATGCGCAGGCCCTTGGCGAGCGCCTCCACGCGGTACTCGGGCCGCTCGGCGGGCTCGCCCCGGTCCCGCGCGGCGGCGGCCGCGTCAGTGCGCCTCGCGGGCATGGGGGCCTCCCTCTCGATGCGGGCCGCGCTCGGTCGACGGGACGCCCCGCCTGGACACGTCCGCTCCCGCTCGACTACCTTGTCGGAAACCGACTTTCACGATACGAGAATACATCCGAGGGGACGTCGATGACGGACTGGCTGGGGCTCGTGGGCCGGCCCGCCCTCGTCGTGGGCGCCGGCGGGCTCGGCGGCGCCAGTGCCCTCAGTCTGGCGGCTGCGGGCGCCGCCGTCGTGCTCATCGACCGCGACGCGGCCACCCTCGAGACCGTGGCGCTGGAGGCGAAGCGGGCCGACTCGCCCATCCGCACGCTCGTCCGCGACGTCGGTACGCCCGACGGCAGCCGCGGCGCGGTCGCCGACGCCGCCGACCTCGTGGGCACGCCCCAGGTGTTCCTGCACGCCGTGGGGCGCAACAGCCGACGGCCGGTCCTGGACCTCGGCGACGACGACTGGCAGCAGCTGATCACGCTGAACCTCTCGACCGCGTGGTGGCTCGGCCAGGAGGTCGGCAGGCGCATGGTGGCTGCGGGGTACGGCCGCATGGTCTTCGTCTCCTCGGTGTCCGGCCTGCTCGCACACGCCCACCATGCCCCCTACGCCGCGAGCAAGGGTGGCATCAACCAGATGCTTCGCGTCATGGCCCGGGAGTGGGCGGCGGCGGGGGTCACCGTCAACGCGGTCGCCCCGGGCTATGTCGAGACCGACCTCACCCGTGCCTACCTCGACACCGACGGGCACCGTGCCCAGCTGGAGTCCCTCGTCCCCGCGGGCCGTCTCGGCCGACCGGAGGAGGTCGCCGACGCGGTGAGCTTCCTCGTCTCCGACCGGGCCCGGTTCGTGACCGGGCAGGTGCTCTACGTCGACGGCGGACGAACCCTCGTCTGACCCATCCCCCACGCCAAAGGACCTGCCGTGCCCCTCGCTCCCGTCCCGGTGCCCCGTCGCTTCGTCGGCCGCTCGGTCGTCGTCACCGGAGCCGGCACCGGCTTCGGCGCCGAGATCGCGGTCCGCGCCGCCCAAGAGGGCGCCCGAGTCGTCGGCGTGCACTACCGCAGCTCGGCCGCCGGGGCCGAGCGGACGGCGGAGCGCGTACGAGCCGAGGGTTCGGAGGCCGTGCTCCTGCAGGCCGACATCGTCGAGTGGGACCAGGTCTCGGCGCTGGCGGATGCGGCCTTCACCGCGATGGGGCAGGTCGATGTCCTCGTGAACAACGTCGGCGACGTCGCCCGCGAGCAGATGTCGTGGCGGGACATCACGCCCGAGTCCATCGACCACGTCCTGGCCGTCGACATCAAGGGCACGATGGCGTGCATCCACGAGTTCGGGAGGCGGATGCTCGACCAGGGGCACGGCAGCATCGTCAACATCGGGTCCACGGTGATCGTGCGCGGCAGCGCGCGGGCTCCGCAGTACGCCGCCGCGAAGTACGGCCTCCTGGGCGCGACGAAGTCCTATGCGCACGCCTTCGCGCCGACCGTTCGGGTCAACATCTTCGCGCCGGGCTTCATCGAGACCGAGGCGACCCTCGGTCGCGAGGACTGGAAGTCGGGCCGCGGCGACCAGCTGCGGGCCATGACGCCGATGGGCCGGATCCCCGGACCGGCCGAGCTCGCCGGCGCGGCGCTCTTCCTGGCCACGGACGACGCCGGCCACATCACCGGCGGCTACCTGGTCGCCGACGGTGGCTACAACATGGTCGGCGCCTGAGCATGGCGTCCGCCGCCCACCCGCGCGACCTGCCGCTGGGGCAGGCCCGGCACCTGGTCCAGCGCGCGGTCGACAAGGCCGAGCAGCTCGGCCTGCGCGGCGGCATCGCGGTCGTCGGGGCGAGCGGGGCGCTCGTCACCGCCTCCCGCCTCGACCACGGCGGGCCGGGAGGCATGGCCCGGGCGGCCTCGAAGGCGTGGATCTCCGCGACCCAGCAGATCCCCAGCGCTGAGCACCTGCACCGGATGACCGGCCTGCCGGTGCCGATCTCGGCCGGCTTCGTCCAGGTCTCGCCGCAGGCGGTCTTCCCCGGTGCGGGCGGACTGCCGGTGCGCGACGAGGACGGCGTGGTGGTCGCGGGGATCGCGGCCTCGGGTGCGACGGTGAGCCCGTTCCTGCCCGCTGACGTCGCGCCCGAGGTGGTCAGCGCCGACGGCGAGCCGGCCAACCCGGAGGACCTGCTCATCGCCTACGCGCTGGGGGTGCCCTATGTCGGGCAGCACGGGGACGACCGGGCGCGCTGGCAGGCGCGCTTCGGCGACCTGGTCGTCGCGCCGACGGAGAGCCTCGGCACCGCCCCCGCGCCGGCCGCGGCGCGGCAGCTCCAGCTCGCCTGGGCACGCGCGCTCTGCGACCGCGTCCTCGAGGCCGCGGCCGAGCGCGGACTGCGCGTGTCGGTCGCGGTGGTGGACCGCGGGGGCGACCCGATCCAGCAGGACCGGATGGATGACGCCGTCGCGGCCGGGGTCGGTGTCGCGCTGGCCACCGCGGCGACCGCGGCTCGGTTCGGCTGCCCGAGTGAGGAGGTCGCCGACCGGTACGCCGACGCGACGCCCTCGCTGCCCGCGCTCGACCCCGCTCCCTTCCTCGCGGCGCCGGGCGGGTTCGCCCTGGTCGAGGCCGGCGTGGTCGTCGGCGGGCTCGGGATCGGCGGCGCGGAGCCCAGGCGCTGCGGCGAGCTGGCCCGTGAGGTCGCCGCCGGATGAGCGAGCCGCCGGCCACCCGGGTCGCCGTCCTCGGCTGCGGCGCGATCGGCAGCCTGTACGCCGCCCACCTCGCCAGGGTCCCGGGCGTCGAGGTCTGGGCGGTGGATCCCTGGGCCGAGCACGTGCGCGCCATCCAGGAAGCCGGGCTGCGGGTCACCGGGCTCGAGGAGTTCGTCGCCCCCGTGCACGCGCTCACCGACGCGAGCGGGCTGCCGGCCTGCGACCTCGCCATCGTGGCCACCAAGTCCGAGCACACCGCGGCGGCGGTGAGCGCAGCCGGTCCCGCCCTGCAGGCCGCGTCGGTGGCCAGCGTGCAGAACGGACTGGGCAACGAGGAGGCCATCGCCGCCGTGCTGCCCCGGGTCATCCGCGGCAGCATCGTGACGGCGGGTGCGGTGACCGAGCCGGGCGTCGTGCGCTACGACGCGCGCGGGGACTCCTGGTTCGGCCCCTTCGAACCGAGCCCGGCGCCCATGGCCGACGTCGAACACCTCGCCGCGCTGCTGGGCGAGGGCGGGCTCGTCTCCCACGCCCTCGCCGACGCACGCGGTCCCCAGTGGACCAAGGTCGTGTTCAATGCCGCCACCAGCCCGCTGTCCGCGCTGACCGGGCTCTCCGTGGGCCAGGTGTGCACCGACCCGCGGCTGCGCGTCCAGGTGGACCGGCTGGTCGAGGAGGCGCTCGCCGTCTGCGCCGCCGCGGGGATCGTGCTGACCCGCGAGCCCGCCGCGTCGGTCCAGGAGGCCATCGATGTCGCCTTCTGGCACAAGCCGTCGATGCTGCAGGACGTCCTCGCCCGACGCGCGACCGAGGTCGACGTGCTCAACGGCGGCATCGCGGCTCAGGGGCGCGCGGTCGGGGTCGTCACCCCCCTGCACGACGCGATGGTCGCCCTCGTGCACGGTCTCGAGCGCTCGTGGTCCGGCGCGCCGGGCTGAGCCTCAGTGCCCGGCCCGCAGGTCGTGGATCTCGGTGGACCCGTCCCACTCGGTGTGCCAGGAGGCGATCTCGGGCAGGCACTCGGCGGCGAACATCCGCATCGAGCGCGCCACCGGCTCGTACGCCATGCCCGGGTGGTGGAACTGCACAGCCATCTCGTCCATCGGCAGGTCGCGGTAGGCCGAGAGGGTCTGCAGCACGTCGTCGGGAGTGCCCACCGCGAACGGCACCCCGTAGATGGCGGCGTGGGGGGAGTGCCGCAGCTCGCCGACCGGCGGCAGCGGCATGGGGAAGCCGCGGCGGCGATAGAACTCGACCCACCACCACAACGCGGCCTCGGCCTCGTCCCAGGCCTGCTCGCGGGTCGGCGCGACGTGGACGCCGAGCGGGCCGGACAGCAGCCGGTAGTCACGCCCGCGGACCCGCCCCGCCTCGGTCTGCGCCTCCAGGTACTTCGGGTACAGCGGCGAGTGGACCATCGAGCCGAGGCTGTAGCCCCGTTCGCCCGCCCGCACCATGCTCTGCGGGCCGAGCGCCGCGATGTAGATGCGCGGCCCGCCCGGCTGCACCGGCTTCGTCGTCAGCCGTACGTCGGTGAACGAGAAGTGCTTGCCCTCGTGAGTGAACTCATCCAGGGTGAAGCACTTCTCGATCACCTCGAGCGCCTCGTAGGTCCGCGCGAAGTTCGCCTTGGGGTCGACGCCGAAGACCGCGCACTCGTTGGGCATCGGGCCCGCGCCGATGACCAGCTCGAGCCGTCCGTCGGAGATGATGTCGACGGTGGCGGCGTCCTCGGCGACGCGCAGCGGGTTGTGCAGTGGCAGCAGCAGCACGTAGGTCCCCAGGCGGATGGTGCTGGTACGCGCGGCCGCGGCGGCCAGCAGCGGGAACTGGGAGGGGTTGTGCTGGTCCTCGGCGAAGTGGTGCTCGGCCAGCCACCAGCTGCGGAACCCGAGCTCCTCGCCCAGCACCGCCTCGTCGACGACCTCGCGGTAGACCTCGGGGAGCGGGCGCGGGTGGTCCGGGTGGTTGCGAGCGGTCATGGCCAGGCCGACGTCCATGGGCTGCCTCTCCGGGGGACGGACAACTCTCGCTCTGTGAACATACTTTCCGCCAAGCGAGAGCACAAGGGAGCAAGCCGATGAGCCACCGGCTGGCGTGCGCCGCGGTGCTGCTCGACTGCGACGGGGTGCTCGTCGACTCCGACGCCAGCGTGACCCGCACCTGGACGAGGTGGGCCACCCGCTACGGCCTCGACCCGGCGGAGGTCGTGCCCGGCGTCCACGGCCGGCCCGCCGCCGAGACGGTCGCGGCGTGGCTGCCGCCGTCGCGCTGCGAGCAGGCGCTGCGGCTGATCGTGGCGATGGAGCGCGAGGACGCCGACTCGGTCACGGCGTTGCCCGGCGCCCGGGAGATCCTGGACTCACTCGGCGCCGGATGCTGGGCGGTCGTGACCTCGGGGGAGTCCGTGCTGGCCCGGTCCAGGATCCGCGCGGCCGACCTGCGCGTCCCGGACGTGCTCGTCACCGCGGACGATGTCGTCCGAGGCAAGCCGGACCCGCAGCCGTACCTGCTGGCGGCCGAGCGGCTGGGAGTCCCGCCGACGTCGTGCGTCGTCGTCGAGGACGCCCCCGCCGGCGTGGCCGCCGCCCGTGCGGCGCGGGCGGCCGGCGTCCTGGGCGTGGGGCCGAGGGCCCGAGCCCTCGACGTCGACCTCGCGGTCCCCGACCTGCGAGGCGTCCGGTTCGACGGGTCGGCCCTGGTGGTGCCGGCGGACGACGGTTCCTAGAGCTCGTGCGCTCCTCCCCGGGGGAGGGCGCGGACGACACCGTCCGGGCTGAACGCCGCGAGCATGCCGGCGTACTTGCCGGGGTCGGTCGTCTCCCCCTCGTGGATCGGGACCGCGACGCGGGGCGAGACCGCACGGACGTAGTCGACGGCCTCGGCGAGCTTCAGCCAGGGGGCGTCGACGGCCACGGCGAGCACGTCGACCGGCCTCCCCGGGAGCGTGAAGGAGTCACCGGGGTGGAAGAACGCCCCGTCGTCGAGCAGGTAGGCCGCGTTGGTGCAGCCCGGCACGTCGGCGTACACCGGGGCGTGCAGCCCGCCGAGCACGTCCACCCGCGTCCGGCCGTACGTCAGCCGGTCGCCCGGCCCGACCACGGCGTGCTCGGGCAGCCCGACCACCGCGGTGACGGTGTCCGTGTCCACGATCAGGCCGGCTCGCGGGTTGGCGGCGAGCAGCGCGTGGAGCCGGGGCAGGTCGAGATGGTCCGGATGCTGGTGGGTGACCAGCACGGCGTCGAGGTCGCGCACGTCCTCGAAGCCGGACAGCGTGCCCGGGTCGAGGAGCAGCCGGGCGTCGTCGGTCTCGACGAGCAGGCACGCGTGCCCCAGGTGGGTGAGCTTCATGGCCTGATCCTGCCGCTGGTCCGGCGCCGGCCCTTGTGGCCGACGCTCTCACTCTGAGAATGTTACTTCCACAGAGTGAACGGAGACTGCGGATGGGCCGACTCGAGGGCAGGGCGGTGCTCGTCACCGGCACCGGAGGCGGCATCGGGCGCGCCACCGCGATGGTGTGCGCCCGTGAGGGCGCCCACGTGGTGGGCTGCGACCTCAACCCCGGCCCCTCGCAGGAGACGGTGGACCTCGTCCGTGCGGCTGGCGGCCGGATGGACGCCGTCGCGCCGGTCGACCTGGCGACCGAGGACGGCGCCCGGGGCTGGGTCGATGAGGGGGTGCGGCTCGCGGGCGGGCTCGACGTCCTCGTCAACAACGCCTCGGCGATCCGGTTCGGCGCGATCGACGAGCTGTCGTACGCGGACTGGGCCTTCACCATCCGCAACGAGCTGGACATCGTCTTCCTGGTGACCCGGGCCGCCTGGCCGTACCTGCGCTCGCGAGGCGGCGGCTCGGTCGTCAACGTCGGGTCGATCTCCGGCTCGCGGGGGGCGTTCTTCATGCCGCAGAACGCCCACGGTGCCGCGAAGGGGGGCGTGCTCGCGCTCACCTACCAGCTCGCGGTCGAGGGCGGGCCGCACGGTATCCGGGTCAACGCGGTCAGCCCGGCCATGACCGAGACACCCCACACCAGCCCGATGCTGCACGACCCCGAGGGCCCCGCGGCCGCCATCCGAGCCCGGGTGCCGCTGGGCCGGTGGGGCCAGCCCGAGGACGTGGCCAACGCGATCCTCTTCCTGGCGAGCGACGAGGCCCGGCACGTGACGGGCGCCAACATCCCCGTGGACGGCGGAGCGGCGGTGGTGGGATGAGCACGACGACCAAGGGCCGACTCCTTCTGCGGGGCGAGGACGGCTACGAGGACGCGCGGGTGGGCCGGATCTTCAACGCCCGCAAGCCCGACCGCTACCCGCCCGCGATCCTGCTCGCCGCGGGCGAGGCCGACCTCGTCGCCGGCGTACGGCTCGCGGCCGAGCGTGGTTGGCGAGTCAGCGTGCGCTCCGGCGGCCACTCGTGGGCGGCCTGGAGCGTGCGCGACGACGCCTTGCTCATCGACCTCGGCGCGCTGGACTCCATCGACTACGACGAGGCCAGCGGCGTCGTCGTCGCGGGCCCGGCGACCAAGGGCGGGCTGCAGCTCGCCCCGTTCCTCGCCGAACGCGGGCGGGCGTTCCCGGGCGGGCACTGCTCCTCGGTGGGCATCGGCGGCTACCTGCTCCAGGGCGGGCAGGGCTGGAACGGCCGGGCCAAGGGGTGGGCCTGCGAGAGCGTCGTCGCGATCGACGTCGTCACCGCGGACGGTGAGCTGGTCCGTGCCGACGCGGCCCAGAACAGCGACCTGTACTGGGCGGCCCGCGGCGCCGGCCCGGGTTTCCCGGGCCTGGTCGCGCGCTTCCACCTGCAGACGTACCCGGCATACCCGCTCATGTGGCAGGACACCTGGACCTTCCGCCTCGAGGACGCCGTCCCGCTCCTCACCTGGCTGCACGAGGTGCTGCCGACGCTCGACCGACGCGTCGAGCCGGTCGTCGCGGCGACCAGGCTTCCCGACGTCCCGCTGTTCGACGGTGTCTCGCACCCGGGCGGGACCGTCCTGCTGCTGCACACCACCGTGATGGGCGAGTCCGAGGAGGAGGTGCGCCGCCTCGTGGCGGCGTTCGAGGCCGCGCCGCTCGCCGCCTCCGCTCTGGGCCACGTGCAGGGCCGGACGACGGTGCTGGAGGAGAACCTCGCGCAGACGGCACAGAACCCGGAGGACCACCGCTACGCCGTCGACTGCACGTGGACCGACGCCCCAGCCGAGACGCTGGCCCCCTTGCTCGCTCGCCTGTGGAGCGAGCTCGACACGCGCCACTCCTTCTCCATCTGGTACGGCTGGGCGCCGGTACGCGCGCTGCCCGACATGGCGTTCTCGGTGGAGGGCAACGTCTACGTGGCGACGTACGCCATCTACACCGACCCTGCCGACGACGAGAGGTACCGCTCGTGGGTGCACGCGCGCACGGCGGAGATCGCGGCCGCGGGAGGTGTCGGCGTCTATCTCGGCGACACCGACTTCACCCGCCGGCAGGACCGCTTCCTGTCGGAGGAGAACTTGCGGCGGCTCGAGGCGATCCGCGCGCACCGGGACCCGAACAAGCTGTTCGCGTCCTATCTCACCTCCGACGCCGCGGGGCTGAACGTCCATGGCTGAACCGCGGCTGGACCACGTGGGGCTCGCCGTGCGCGACCTCGCCGCTGCCGAGTCGTGGTATCGCGCCGCGTTCGGGTACCAGCGCGAGCTCGCGCTGCGCGTGGAGGCGCTGGAGCTCGACATCGTCATGCTCATCCATCCCGAGCACGGCGACCGGCTCGAGCTGCTGCACCGCCCGGGCTCGGCCCCGGGCCTGCGCCCCGCCGACCCGGGGGAAGCGGCGCTGTCGGAGGCGTACGGGCACGTGGCCTTCGACGTCATCGGCGTCGACGCGACGTTCGAGCGGGTGATCTCGCTCGGCGCCCGGCCGGTGATGTCACCGCGCCCCTCGCCCGAGCCCGGCGTGCGGATGGCCTTCGTGGCCGACCCGGAGGGCAACCTGCTCGAGCTGCTCGACCGCACCAACCGTGGCTGAGCTGCATCCGCGGGACGGATGACAGGCATACCAAGCATCGACTTCCGCCGCCGGACGAGCCTCGGCACAGTGGTGCGCCGACAGCGGACGTACGTCGCCACGCCCGCCTCCATCCCGGGAGCCAGCCCATGCCCGCAGTGCAGAACGTCCTCGTCGTCGGCGCCGGTGCGGCGGGGAGTGCCGTCGCGATCCTGCTCGCAGAGTCGGGGGTGGCCGTCGACGTCGCCGAGATCAAGCCCGACGTCGCCGCCCTCGGGTCGGGGATCACGCTGCAGGGCAACGCGCTGCGGGTGCTCGACCAGCTGGGGGTGTACGACGAGTGCGCGACGCACGGCTACGGCTTCGACGTCACGGGCATCCGGGCTCCCGACCCGCAGGGGACGATCCTCGCCGAGATCGTCGACGCCAAGACCGGAGGCCCGAAGTACCCCGCCACCATGGGGATGTTCCGGCCGGAGCTGGCACGCATCCTGGTCCGGCGGGCCACCTCCCTGGGTGCGACCTTCCGGTTCAACACGACCGTGAACGAGCTCGTGCAGGACGAGGGCGGCGTGGACGTGCACTTCTCCGACGGCCAGACCGGCCGCTACGACCTGGTCGTCGGCGCGGACGGCATCCGTTCGTGGACGCGGCGGCTGCTCGGGATCCCGCTGGAGACCAGGTCGTTGGGCATGGGGATCTGGCGAGTGTTCGCACCGCGCCCGGCGTCGGTGACGCGAACGGACCTGACCTACGGCGGGAGGTGCTACATCGCCGGCTACTGCCCCACCTCGGAGGACTCGCTCTACGCCTATCTCGTCGAGGACGCCCAGGACCGCAGCACGCTGTCGCCGCAGGAGAGCCTCGAGGTGGTCCGCGACCTCGCGGCGTCGTACGGCGGCCCGTGGGTGGAGATCCGCGAGTCGCTCAGCGACCCCGACCAGATCAACTACACGTGGTTCGAGCACCACCTGCTCGAGGCTCCCTGGAACAGGGGACGGGTCGTGCTCATCGGCGACGCGGCGCACACCTGCCCGCCCACCATCGCCCAGGGTGCCGCCATGGCCTTCGAGGACGCGGCCGTCCTCGCCGAGCTGCTCGTCGCCCGCGACAAGCTCGACGACGAGCTGTGGACGGCGTTCACGGACCGCCGGATCCCGCGGGCGCGCACGGTCGTCGAGGGCTCGGTGCAGGTGGCCGAGTGGCAGCTGGCCCACGAGCAGGGCGACCTGCCCGGACTCTTCGGTCGCGTCCTCGGCCTCGTGTCGCAACCCGCCTGAGCACGTCCCGTCACGCCGACCTGGAGACCCGATGACCGACCGACTCATCACCCACCTGCGCCACATCGACCTGGCCGTACCCGACTTCGACGCCCAGCTCGGGTTCTACACGGGAACGTGGGGGCTGACCCAGGTGGCCGGCGACACCGGGATCGCCTTCCTCGCGGCCGAGGGGTCGCCGGAGCAGTACGCCGTGCGGCTGCGCCAGGGTGACAAGCGCGTCGACCTCGTGGCGTTCGGCGCCCCGGACCGCGCGTCGGTCGACGCCCTCGCCGAGCGACTCGGCACCGCGGGCGCGAAGCTCGTCACCGAGCCCGCGGCCCTGGCCACGCCGGGCGGGGGCTACGGCTTCCGCTTCTTCGACGGCGACGGTCGCACGGTGGAGGTCTCGGCCGAGGTCGCCGTCCGCCAGCACCGACGCATCGAGGAGGGGGAGTCGATCCCGGTCGCCCTCTCGCATGTGGTGTTCAACTCGGCGAACCCCGAGGCCACGGTGCAGTGGTACGTGGACCACCTCGGCTTCGCGGTCAGCGACACGCTGATGTCCCCCCACATGGGCAACCTCATGTGGTTCCTGCGGATGAACCCGCAGCACCACAGCATCGCCGTGGCCCGTTGCCCGCACCACTCGCTGCACCACGCGTCGTTCGAGATGCGCGGCCTCGACGAGTACATGCGCGGGACGGGACGGCTGCTGCGGCTCGGCGTCGAGAAGGTCTGGGGGCCCGGCCGTCATCTCGCCGGCAACAACACCTTCTCCTACTTCCTGGACCCGCACGGCAACACCATCGAGTACACGACCGCGATGCAGACCCTCGACGAGGACACCTGGCACCCCCACCTGTACGACTTCACCGAGCCGAACGTCGCCGACCAGTGGGGGACGGCAAACCAGATGAACGAGTTCGTCGCCAGGAAGTCGTTCAACGACCCGGACCCGGGTCTGTTCGACGCTCCTCCGGTGTGAGCCGCCTCGACGGGAGGACCGTCCTCGTGACGGGAGCCTCCTCCGGGATCGGGGCTGCGGTCGTCGACCTCGTTCACGAGCGTGGTGCCACCGTGCACGGCGTGGACGTCGAGGCATCGGCGGCGGACGTGCAGCACCGTCTCGACGTCACCGACGAGGACGGCTGGACCGCCCTCGCCCGCGGGCTCGCGTCGTCGGGCGTCGTCGTCGACGGGCTGGTCTGCTGCGCGGGCATCACCTGGCGCGCCCGGCTCGGGGACGTGCGTGCCGAGGACCTCGCCAGGGTGCATGCGGTCAACGTCGCCGGATCGCTGCTCGCCATCCAGGCGCTCCTCCCGCTCATGCGCGCAGGCGGCTCGGTCGTGGTGGTCGGTTCCCTGGCGTCGACCAATGGCCACTACCCACTCGCGTACACGACCAGCAAGTGGGCGGTCCGCGGGCTGGTCCGCACCGCCAGCATGGAGCTCGGGCCGAGGGGCGTACGAGTCAACCTGGTCAACCCTGGCTTCGTCGAGACACCGATGACGGCCAGCGCCCCGGCCGCCTTCCGCGACGCCTCGATCGCCGACACCCCCCTCGGGCGGACGGGACACCCTCGCGAGGTGGCGGCCGTCGTGGCCTTCCTGCTGAGCGAGGATGCGTCGTTCGTGAGCGGCGCGGAGATCGCGGTGGACGGGGGAGCCTTCGCCCACGCGGGCGCCAAGCAGGTGTCGGACGCCATGCGGCCGACGTACGAACCACCCATCAGCCAGAGGAGATGACCTCGTGTTCGAGTACTTCCCCGGCAACTACGTGTGGAACCTGGGCGTGGTCGCGGTGCTGAACAGCGGCGGACTCATCGATGAGGTCGACCGCGCGGTCCGGCCCCTGCGGGAGGCCGCGAGCCGAGGAGAGGACGCCGGCACCGCCGAGCTGCTGGCGTCCTGGACCCGGGTCGTCGACCAGCTCGAAGCGTCGGCGAGGGCGGATGTCCAGGCCGGCCACCACCGTTCAGCCGGGCAGAAGTTCTTCCGAGCCGCGAACTACCTCGTCAACGCCGAACGCATGCAGTCCGCCGGGTCCCCCGAGCGTATGGCGACCTACCAGCGCTGCCTCGACCTCACCGAGGCCGTCTTCGACAACCTCGACTTCGCGACGACGCGGGTGGAGGTCCCCTACGGCGACACCTCGCTCCCGGCCTACTTCACGAAGGCGCCGGAGATCGATGGCGTGCTGCGGCCGGTGATGATCATGTGGAACGGCCTGGACTCGACCAAGGAGCACATGTACACCTCGGGCTTCGCCCACGAGCTGGCGGCGCGCGGGATCTCGACGCTGATGGTCGACTGCCCCGGCAGCGGGGAGGCCCTGCGCTTTCGCGGACTCAAGGCGCAGATCGACACCGAGGTCTGGGCCGCCGCCTGCGTCGACTTCCTCGAGCAGCGCGATGACATCGACCCGGCGCGTATCG
Organism: Actinomycetes bacterium; assembly: GCA_035506535.1. Classification (NCBI taxonomy): domain Bacteria; kingdom Bacillati; phylum Actinomycetota; class Actinomycetes; species Actinomycetes bacterium. The sequence continues at coordinate 155,550 of DATJPE010000029.1, forward strand.
GGCTGGTCGGCTGGTCCCTGGGCGGGTACTACGCACCCCGTGCCGCGGCCTTCGAGAAGCGGCTGGCGCTGGTCGTCGCCTGGGGTGCCAACCACAACTGGGGCGCCGTGCAGCGCCGGCGGGTCGAGCGCGAGGGGGAGCGCCCGGTCCCGCACTACTGGGAGCACGTGCTCTGGACCTGGGGATACGACGACCTCGACGAGTTCCTCGCGATGGCCGACCACGTCCACCTCGACGGTGTGGTGGAGAAGATCACGGTGCCGTTCCTCGTCATGCACGGCGAGAACGACCGCCAGATCCCGCTCGAGTACGCCTTCCGCTCCTACGAGCAGGCCGTGAACAGCCCCAAGCGCACCCTCCGCGTCTTCACCCACGACGAGGGCGGCGCCGAGCACATCGGGCTGGACCATCTGCCCTACGTCGGCAGCTTCATCGCCGACTGGGTCGACGACACCTTCCGCGACCTGGCGGGCGGGGCGTCCTGATGGCCGTGCAGCTGCCGGACCGCGGCGACCCCGAGGGCGCCATCGCCGCCACGACGGCGCGCGTCTCCAACTGGGGCCGTTGGGGCGCGGACGACGTACGGGGCACCTTGAACTTCGTCGACGCCGCGAAGCGGGTCGAGGCGGCCGGGCTGGTGAGGCTGGGGGACGCCTATTCGCTGTCCCAGCGCTTCGATATGGACGGCCCGCAGAAGGGCTGGCGGCGCCGGACGAACCCGGTCCACACGATGCTCGACACCGGGCTCGAGGCGCTGAGCGGTGAGTTCCCGCACGGTCTCGGCGGGGCCGACGACGTGATCGCCATGCCTCTGCAGTGCTCCACGCAGTGGGACGGGCTCGGCCACATCTTCGACCACGGCAAGGCCTGGAACGGCCGCAACGCCGCCGAGGTGGTGACCAGCAAGGGCGACCTCGTCACCGGGATCGAGACCGCGGCGGACGGGATCGCCTCCCGCGGGGTGCTCCTCGACGTCGGGAGGGCGTTCGGCGACGGCGGTGAGCTGCCGGACGGCTTCGCCATCACGGTCGAGCATCTCGAGGCGACCATCGCCCACCAGGGCCCGACGGCACAGGTGCGGCGCGGCGACGTCGTCGTGGTCCGCACGGGGCAGTACGCGCGGACCCGCCGCGACGGCTGGGGGGACTACGCGGGCGGTCCCGCGCCGGGGCTGTCGTTCACCACGGCCGACTGGCTGCACGACACCGAGATCGCCGCGGTCGCCACCGACACGTGGGGGTTCGAGGTGCGTCCGAACGAGTTCGACGTCGCTTTCCAGCCGCTGCACCAGGTCGCGATCCCGCACATCGGGCTGTTCATCGGCGAGATGTGGGCACCGGACGAGCTCGCCGCGGCGTGCGCGAGCGACGGGGTCTATGAGTTCCTGCTCGTGGCCGCGCCCCTGCCCGTCACCGGCGCGGTGGGCTCGCCGGTGAACCCGTTGGCCCTGCGCTGAACCCCTAGCCTGGGTGCGTGAGCCTCAGCCCCGCCGCGCAGGTGCAGCGGGACCTGTGGGGCCGAGACCCGCGGACCTGGGCGGATCTCGCCGAGCCGCACAACCGGCCGCTGTTCGAAGCCGTGCTCGACGCGGCGGCCGTCGGGCCGGGGTGCCGGCTGCTCGACGTCGGGTGCGGATCGGGGCTCGCGCTGCTGCTTGCTGCGGGGCGGGGTGCCGAGGTGTCGGGCATCGACGTGAGCCCGGGCCTGCTCGGTGTCGCCCGTGAGCGCCTGCCGATGGCTGACCTGCGCGAGGCCGAGATGGAGGCGTTGCCGTTCGAGGACGACTGCTTCGACGCGGTCATCGGGGTCAACGCCTTCCAGTTCGCGGCAGACCCGGTGCACGCGTTTCGCGAGGCCGCTCGCGTGGTCCGGCCCGGGGGCGCGGTGGCCGCCAGCCTGTTCGCCGCCGCGGAGCTGTGCGAGTCCACCGTGGTCCACGAGGCGATGGCCGCGCTGAACCGGCCGGCCCGTGCCGCCGACCACGCGCCGTACGCCCTGTCGGCCGCCGGCAACCTCGAGGCAGCCATGGGCGCGGCCGGGCTGGCGCCGACCGGCAGCGGCACCGTGGAGTGCCGCTGGGACTACGCCGACCTCTCCGATGCCGTGGCGGGACTGTTGTGCTCGGCCGGAGGCGCACGCGCGGTCCGGGACGCGGGTGCGGACCGGGTCCGGGCCACGCTGGTTCGCGCGCTCGAGCCGTTCCAGCGGCCGGACGGGCGGGTGGTCATGCGCAACACCTTCCGCTGGGTCAGTGCCCAACGCCCGTGGTCGAAATCTCGCTGATTTTCGATTTTGGGGCTAGAGTGCACGCATGAGACGCCAGCGAGTCGGGTCCTCCCTGGTCGAGGACGTCCACGCGCAGTTGCGCGAGGAGATCCTCCTCGGCACCCTGGAACCCGGCGAACGGCTGCTCGTCAACCCGCTCTCGCAGCGCTTCAAGGTGAGCCTGTCGGTGATCCGCGAGGCCCTGACCCGTCTCGCCGAGCAGGGCCTGGCCAAGTCCACCCCCCAGGTGGGGTTCACCGTGACCCCGCTGTCCGAGGACGCCCTGCTGGACCTCACCTGGGTGCGGATCGAGGTCGAGAACATGATGATCCGCCGCGCCGTGGTCGAGGGCGACCTCGCCTGGGAGTCGGCAGTCGTCGCCTCCCACCACGCTCTGGCGGGCACGCCCGCCCGGACGTCGGCCGGTGCGGTCAACCCGGCCTGGCGGGTTCTGCACTCGCAGTTCCACGCCGCCGTCGCGTCGGGGTGCGCGAGCCCGCTCATGCACCGCATCCGCGGTGAGCTCTACGACCGGGCGGAGCTCTACCGCGCACTCGCGGTGCGGGTGGACACCGGACGCGACGCGGCGGCAGAGCACCGCCGCATCTGCGAGGCCGTGCTCGACCGCGACGGCGAGCTGGCGACCGAGCTGATGACCGCGCACATCCAGCTCACGACCGACCTCGTGCTGCGCTACCTCGCCGATACCAGGGTCGAGCCCGTCACGGCCTGACCGGCCCGCTTCAGCGGCTTGCCCGCGCCCGACGCGTGCTGATCGCGTTCCGGACACGTTTTCGCGTCGGTTTTCGATTTTCTCTTGCCTTTTCGCTACCAACGGTCCAGAGTTCACCCAGCCGACACATCTGGCCGACTCGAGTGGGGTGGTTCCCGATGCGCCTCGCCAATCTCTTCGGGCGAGCGGTGCTCCTGGTCGACGGTGGCGCCGTGGACGTCGAGCGCCTGACCGACGGCGCCTTCGGCCCCGATGCTCGCTCGGTGCTCGACGGCTGGGCCAGCTTCCGGGAGGTCGCGTCGCAGCGGCTGGCCACCGCCCCGGTGCCGCCCGAGCCCTACGCCCTGGCCGACCTCGGTGCTCCGGTCCCCGAGCCCCGCCAGGTGTTCGCGATCGGGCTCAACTACGCCGACCACGCCGCCGAGGCGTCGCACCCCACCCCGGAGTACCCCGTGGTGTTCACCAAGTTCGTGACGAGCCTGACCGGGCCGGCCACGCCGGTGGCCCTCCCGTCGCGCGGGGTGGACTACGAGGCCGAGCTGGTGGCCGTGATCGGCCGCGAGGCCCGTGGTGTGTCCGAGGCCGCCGGCTGGGACCACGTCGCGGGCCTCATGGTCGGCCAGGACCTCTCCGAGCGGGCCATCCAGCGCCGCGGGCCGGCTCCGCAGTTCTCCGTCGCGAAGTCCTTCCCCGGCTTCTCGCCCACCGGTCCCGCGCTGGTCACCGTCGACGAGCTCGCCGACCCCGACGACCTCGCCATCCGGGCGTGGATCGGCGAGGAGGTGCTCCAGGACAGCCGGACCAAGGAGCTGATCTTCTCCGTTCCGACCCTGGTGGCCTACCTGTCGGGCATCCTGCCCCTGCTGCCCGGTGACCTCATCTTCACCGGGACCCCCGCCGGTGTCGGGGCCGGGCGGACCCCGCCGCGGTTCCTGCGCCCGGGAGAGACGCTGGTCACCGAGATCGAGGGCATCGGCCGGCTCGAGACCCCCCTCGTCGCCGGGTACGACGCGGTCGCCGGGCACGACTCGGTGGCTTCGGCCTGAGGACGGGCGATGGCTGACGCCGCCCTGCCCGGGCCTGCGGACCGAAGCCTCGACGCGGACGTCGTCGTCGTGGGCTTCGGGCCGGTCGGACAGACCCTCGCCGCCCTGCTCGGACGACGCGGCCATCGGGTACTGGTCCTGGAGCGCCAGGACGAGCCCTATCCGCTGCCCCGGGCGGTCGTGCTCGACAGCGAGGTGATGCGGGTCCTGTCCGCAGCCGGCGTCGGGTCGTTCTTCGCGGAGTTCAGCGAGCCGTCCTGGCAGTACGACTGGCGAAACGCCGCGGGCGAGACGCTCCTGCACTTCGACTTCGGCTGCGAGCCGGGGTCGGGATGGCCGGTGAACGCGACCTTCCACCAGCCGAGCCTCGAGGCTCGGCTCGTCGAGCGGGTCGCCCAGCTCCCCTCCGTCAGCGTCCGTCGAGGGAGCACGGTCGTGGCGGTCCGCGACGCCGGTGAGTCCGCTGAGGTCGACGTCGAGGGTCGTGACGGCGAGGTCGAGACGGTGCGGAGCGCATACCTGGTCGGCTGCGACGGCGCCAACAGCATCGTCCGTTCCGTCATCGATCCCGTGGTCGACGACCGTGGCTTCTTCTACGACTGGGCCGTCGTCGACGTCCTCCCCCACGACCGGTCGCGCGTCTGGGAGCCGCAGAACCTGCAGCTCTGCGACCCGGCCAGACCCACCACAGCCGTCTCCGGCGGTCCTGGGCGTCGCCGCTTCGAGTTCATGGTCCTGCCCGGGGAGGACCCCGACGACTTCGACTCCGACGAGGTCGCGTGGTCGCTGCTCGAGAGGTGGGGGGTGTCCTCGGAGAACGCGGACATGGAGCGCTCCGCCGTCTACCGCTTCCGGGCCCGCTGCTGCCGGACCTGGCGGGCCGGACGGCTCCTGCTCGCGGGGGACGCCGCGCACCTGATGCCGCCGTTCTTCGGCCAGGGCATGTGCTCGGGCGTACGCGATGCAGCGAACCTGGCCTGGAAGCTCGACGTGGTGCTGCGCGGCTGCGCCGAGGAGTCCGTCCTCGACACCTACACCACGGAGCGCGCCGCGCACGTGCAGCACGCGATCGGGATGTCGGTCGAGCTCGGCCGCGTCATCTGCCTGACCGACCCTGTCGCCGTCGCCGCGCGCGACGCGACGATGCTCGCGGCGGGCGGCCGTCCGGAGCGGGCGCTGCCGCCCGTCCCGCCGCCCGCCCTCGGGCCCGGCATCGCACGAGCGACCCAGCCCGCGTCCGGTCCCCCGTTCACGTCGCAGGGACGGGTGCGCGGTGCTGACGGACGGGTCGGGTTGCATGACGAGATCGTCGGAACCGGGTTCGTGCTGAGCGGTCCGGTCGACGTCCGCCCCTTCCTGGGGGCGGAGGCTCTCGATGCGTTCGCCCGGCTCGGGGGCAGCCTCGTGCAGGTCGTCCCGCGCCACGTCGACCCCGTCGACGAGGGCGGACTGTGTCAGGTCGCCGACGTGGACGGGCACTACCTCCCCCTCTTCGCCGGTGCCGGCATCGTCGCTGCGCTGGTGCGCCCCGACTTCTACCTGTTCGGGACCGCGGAGCGTCCGGAGGACGCCGCGTCCCTGCTCGAGGACTTGCTCCACCAGCTGGGTATGCCGGTGCTCGCCGGCGCGGGAGGTGGGAACTGATGGCCGACCAGCTGCTCGACGTGCGCGGCCTGCGAGTGACCTACGGGGGCGTGGTCGCCGTCGACGACGCCACCTTCACCGTCGAGGAGGGCCAGGTCGTGGGGCTCATCGGGCCGAACGGCGCGGGCAAGACCTCGATGATCGATGCTCTCACGGGCTATCACAGCCCCTCGGCCGGTTCGGTGTTCTTCGCCGGTGAGGACGTCACCCGGGTCAAGGCCGACCGGCGTTCGCGCAAGGGCCTGGTCCGGACCTTCCAGTCCGTGGAGCTGTTCAACGACCTCACCGTCGAGGAGAACCTGCTCGTGGCGGCCGAACCAGTCGGCCCGTTCACGCCCTTCGCGGACATGTTCCTGCCGCACCGCAGGCGCGGGACCGAGGCAGTGGCGTGGGCGACCAAGACGCTGGGGCTCGAGCAGATCGCGCACCGGATGCCCACCGATCTCTCGCACGGGCAGCGCAAGCTGGTCAGCGTGGGTCGGGCGCTCGCTCAGCGTCCGCGCCTGGTGCTCCTGGACGAGCCGGCCGCCGGGTTGGACAGTGCGGAGAGCCTCGAGTTCGGCGAGCGACTCAGGGCGTTGCCCGGTCACGGCGTCAGCGTCCTGCTCGTCGACCACGACATGGGCCTGGTGCTGAGCGTCTGCGACCGGGTGGTCGTCCTCGACTTCGGCCGGATCATCGCGCGCGGGACGCCGCAGCAGATCCGGGAGGACCCCGCCGTCGTCGACGCCTACCTCGGCAGCAGCGGGACGGAGGACGCCCATGCCTGAGAGCGCCGTGATGGAGCAGCGGGAGCCCTCGGGGACCTCAGGGCCGGTGCTCGCCCTGGAGCAACTGTCGGCCGGCTACTTCGGCAACCCCGTCGTCCGGGACCTGGACCTGACGGTCGGGCCGGGCGAGGTCGTCGCCCTGCTGGGGGTCAACGGCGCCGGCAAGACGACGACGGTCAACACCATCGCCGGTCTGCTGCCCCCCATCAGCGGTGCGGTCAAGGTCGACGGCAAGGACACCTCGGGCACCCCGGCCCACGTGATGGCACGACGCGGGATCTCCCTCGTCCCCGAGGGTCGCGCGCTCTTCTTCGGCCTGACGACGAGAGAGCACCTGCGTCTCGCCCGCGCCAAGGACGGGGTCTCCGAGTCCGAGCTGCTCGACCTCCTGCCCGAGCTGACCAAGTGCCTGGACCGCAAGGCGGGGCTGCTCTCCGGCGGGGAGCAGCAGATGCTGTCGGTGGGACGCGCGCTCATGTCGCGGCCTCGCTTGCTCATGGTCGACGAGATGAGCATGGGCCTGGCGCCGGTGATCGTCGAGCGCCTGCTGCCCGTGCTGCGCCGGGTCGCGGACGACTTCGGTTCCTCGGTGCTGTTCGTCGAGCAGCACGTGGCGCTCGCCCTGTCCGTCGCCGACACGGCGTACGTCCTCAGCCACGGCCGGATGGTCCTGAGCGGACCGGCCGCACGCCTGCGGCAGGACCGTGAGCTGCTTCGCGCCAGCTACATGGGTGAGCTGGACCAGGGGTCCGTCGCCGCCACCGACACGGGGCCCGAGCCCCGCACAGACGCCCCGCCCGGTGCGGGACGACAGTTCCCAACCAACCGAAGGGACCAGGAATGACGCGCAAGCTCCTCGTGCGATGGGGAGTGGGTGTCGCAGCCGTCGCGCTGCTAGCCGCCTGTAGCAACTCCTCGTCGGGCTCCACGTCCGGCTCGTCCTCCGCACCCGCAACCTCGACCGGCTCGTCCACGTCGAGCTCCACCGGTGGATCCGCCGACGTCCTGGGGACGCCGAACGCGGCGACCGGGACCCCGATCACCGTCGGCATGCTCAACCTCGAGCAGGGCCCGGTGACCTTCCCCGAGATGCGTGAAGGTGTTCAGGCGGCCATCGCCTACATCAACGCCTACAAGGGCGGCCTCGGCGGCCACCCGCTCAAGCTGGTGACCTGCGTGACCGACGGCCAGCCGGCAACCTCGGCTCGCTGCGCCAACCAGATCCTGGACAAGCATCCCGCGTTCATCATCGGCGGCGCTGACACCGGCGCCCCGGGATCCATGCCGGTGTGGCAGCGGGCCAACCTGGCCTACGTCGGTGGTGGATCCTTCACTCCCGCGGAGCTCAACTACACCAACGGTGTGATCTTCTCGGCGATCGCGGGCGCGGACAACGCGGCCGGCGTCGTCTACGCGAAGAGCCAGGGCGTCAACAGCGGCATCGTCGTCTACACCTCCGACACGGAGGGGACCCGCTCGGGTCTGGCGGTGCAGGGCAACATGAAGAAGGTCGGCATGAACCCGGTCTCCGGGGTGCCGGTCCCTCCGACCGCGGCCGACGTGAGCACCCAGGCCGCCACCGTGGTGAAGGCCAAGCGGGACATGGTGTACGTCACCACTCCGGTCGGCTGCGCGAGCATGCTCAAGACGCTCAAGCAGCTCGGCAGCAAGGCCAAGGTGTTCGTCGTCGACCCCTGCACCGACCCGCGCGTCATCGCTGCCGCCGGCGGCGGAGCGGACGGCATGATCTGGGGCGCCCCGGTCGACCTGCCCAACTCGACTCCTGACGCGACGCTGTACATGGCGGCGCTGCAGAAGTTCGCCCCCAAGGACGTCGTCATCGACTCCATCACGGCCATCGGGTTCCAGAGCGTCATGAACATCCAGGCGGCGCTCAACTCCATCGCGGACAACCTGACGACCGCGTCGATCCTCTCGGCGTTCCGTACCGGGTCGAACCATCCGAACTTCATGGGCCACCCGTACACCTGCGACGGCAAGCAGCTACCCGGCAGCACGACGGTCTGCAACGCCTGGCAGCACATCATCCAGTGGTCCGGAGGCAAGGCTTCCTACCTCGGCGGCTACGTGAACCCCGTCTCGGCCATGGGCAGCTGACCGAGAGCCGACGATGTCCGTCCTGCCCTGCCTGTGCCGCTGAACGCGGCACAGGCAGGGCACCAACCTCGGAGGACCCATGAGCGACACGATGCTCTTCCTCCTGCTCGGGCTCGGCGCAGGAGCGATCTACGGCCTGCTCGCCCTCGGCCTCGTCCTGAAGTACCGGGCTGCCGGCGTGGTCGACTTCGCCCACGGCGCCGTCGCGATGATCTCCGCTTTCGTCTTCGTCTCGCTGCGCGACGACGGCAACCTCCAGCTGCCGTGGCCGGTCCTCCCGCACACGATCAACATCTCCGACACCGGTGTGCCGCTGGCGACCAGCATCGTCGCCACCCTGGTCTACGCGGGAGTGCTCGGCGCGGTCCTCTACTACATCGTCTACCGGCCGCTACAGCACTCGAACGCGCTGACCAAGGTATGCGCCTCGGTCGGTGTCATGCTCTACCTGCAGGCCACAGCCGTCCTCAACTTCGGGACAGCGGGCCGTACCACCGGTTCGGTGCTGCCTAGCGGCTCGGTCACCATCGCGGGTGTCCCGGTCCCGGTGGACCGACTCTGGCTGTCCGTGCTCGTCCTGGTCATCGCGGCCGCTCTCGCGTTCCTGTACCGAGGCACCTTGTTCGGGCTACGCACGCGCGCCGGTGCCGAGAACGAGGTCGGCGCCGCACTCGTCGGCATCTCCTCGACGCGTGTGGCGATGCAGAACTGGATCATCGCGACGGTCCTGGCCGGGGCATCGGGCATCCTCATCGCCCCGATCTCCAGCCTCGACCCCACGTCGTACACCCTGTTCATCATCCCGGCGCTGTGCGTGGCGCTCATCGCGGGCTTCTCGTCGTTCATGCTCGCGGCGGCCGGCGGCCTCGTCCTCGGGATGGCCGAGTCGGAGATCATCCAAGTCCTCGCGAACCACCAGTCATTGCCGCAGCAGGGCATCGCCGAGGGTCTGCCGTTCATCGTGATCCTGCTCATCATGACCTGGCGAGGCCGCTCGCTGATCCCCCGCGGCACCCTCATCCAGCCCCGCAACCCCTCGGTGGGCCGACCCCGCGCCCCGTTCCGCACCTCGGTGCTGACCTTCGTCGCCGGGACCGTGGTCCTCCTGCTCCTGCACGGCTCGTTGAAGTCCGCGTTCATGTCCTCGATCAGCACGGCGTGCCTCGCCCTGTCCCTGGTCGTTCTCACCGGCTACGTCGGACAGGTGTCCCTCGCCCAGCTGTCCTTCTCGGCGTTCTCGGCCTTCATCCTCAGCCACATCGCCACGACCCACGGGTTGGGCTTCCCGTGGTCGCTGCTCCTCGCGTCGCTCGCGGCCGTCCCGCTGGGCGTGCTCATCGGCCTGCCCGCCCTTCGCGTACGAGGGGTCAACCTGGCCATCGTCACTCTCGCGGCGGGAGCCGCGCTCGAGGGCCTGCTGTTCGACAACGTGCACTTCAGCGGCGGCCTCGGAGGTCGCAACGTGCCCTCGCCCAGCATCCTCGGCTTCAACCTCGGGATCTCCAGCGGCAAGGACTATCCGCGGACGGTGTTCGGCATCTTCCTGCTCGTCGTCGTCATCGCCGTCGGATATGTCGTCGCGCGGCTGCGCAACTCCCCTACCGGACGCATGCTTCTTGCGGTGCGGTCCAACGAGAGAGCAGCAGCGGCGTCTGGCATCAACGTCCCTCGTGCGAAGCTGCTCGCCTTCGGGATCTCCAGCTTCATCGCCGGCCTCGGCGGCTGCCTGCTCGCCTATCAGCAGGGCACGATCTCCCCGGCGAGCTTCGCGGTGTTCCAGTCCCTCGGCCTGCTGGCCATCGCCTACGTCGCCGGGATCGGACGGATCGCCGGGGCGGCCGTCGCGGGCATCATGCTCGCCAACACCGGCCTGGTGGTGAGCGCCCTGGACAAGTACCTCGGCCTCGGCAGCTACCAGTCGGTCATCGCGGGCATCCTGCTCACCCTGACCGCCATCCAGAACCCGGACGGGATCGCGACCCCGACCGCCAACGGCAAGGGACCGGCGAACCTCATCGAGCGGGTGGGCCGGCGGTTCACCCGAACGAGCGGCGACGCGGCGCCCGTCGTGGGCGCCGCGCCCGGCTCGTCCAAGGTCGCCGCATGAGCGTGCTCGCCCCATGAGCGACGGCAACCGTCGGCTCGCGGTCGTGACCGGCGGAGCCGGGGCCATCGGCGGCGCGATCTGCACGACGCTGCTGGCCTCTGGACACGAGGTCGTCTCCTTCGACATGCGACCGCCGGAGGATCCAACGGTGGGCGCCGTCGTCCTCGACCTCGGTCAGGAGGCGGAAGTTCGCACGGCCGCAGCCGGTGTACTCGCCCGGCACGGCCGTTGCGACGTCGTGGTCCATGCGGCGGCGGCGTTCGACCGCGCCACGCTGGGCTCGCTGGACCTGGCGACGTTCCACCGGGTGCAGCGCGTCAACGTCGACTCCTACCTCCTGCTGGCGCAGGCATTCGTCCCCGCGATGACCGCTCGCGGGTTCGGCCGCCTGGTGGCGGTGGTGTCCGACACCGTGTGGTCGCCGCCCTCCGCAGACCTGCTCGCCTACGTCACGAGCAAGGCGGCGCTGGTCGGCCTCACCCGAGCGCTCGCCACCGCTCTCGGACGCCACGGTGTGACGGCGAGCGCCGTCGCACCCGGTCTGACGGACACCCCGGCCGCCCGTGAGGCCATGGACGACACCGTGTTCGACAGCGTCGTGTCCCACCAGGCGCTGCCGCGACGCCTCGTCGCCGCCGATGTCGCCGCGGCCGTCGCGTTCCTCGCCGGGGACTCGGCCGAGTCCCTGACCGGTCAGGTCCTCTGCGTCGACGGCGGGCTCGTCCTGCGCTGAGCCCATCGCACCCGACCGGACCAGGAGGAGCCATGCAGCGCGACCGCTACGACGAGTACGTCCGCCGGTTCAACGCCGAGGACCCGACAGCCTTCGACGACTTCCTCACCGACGACATGCGGATGCAGAACGGCACCCTCGTCTACCACGGCGTGCAAGGCATGAAGGACCACTACGCGAGGATCTGGGGAACCCTCAAGGAGACCCTCCACGTCGAGCGATTCGTCTCGGACGAGCACACCGCGGCGGTGCAGCTGTGGGCGAACTTCGAAGCACTCGTCGATGCCGAGGAGTCGCTCTTCGGTCCGCTCCGCAAGGGCGACCAGCTCGACTACAGGGGCATCATCATGTACCGGCTCCGGGACGGGAAGTTCTGCGACATCCGCGTGGCCTACAACAGCTTCACCTTCACCGGGTCGGACGGCGTGCCCGTCGAGCGCGGGATCCCGCACTGAAAGACCGCCGAGCGGGATGACGACGACGCCTGGGGCGACCGCCCGCCGGCACCCGCACCTCATCCTGCTGCTCGCGGCCCTGTCCGCGCTTGCGCCGCTGTGCACCGACCTGTACCTGCCCGTGATGCCGGCGATGGCACGCGACCTCGGGGTCACGCAGTCGGCGGCTCAGGCCACCGTGGCCGCGGTGTTGATCGGCGTCGCGATCGGCCAGCTGGTCATCGGCTCTCTCAGCGACGCCTGGGGGCGCAGACGGCCGGCAGTAGCGGGGGCCTCGATGTTCGTCCTGGCGGCTGTGGGCAGCGCTCTGGCGCCGGGGATCGCGTCGCTAGTCGTGATCCGTTTCGTCGCCGGGATCGCGACCGCCGCCTGTCTCGTCACCGCGCGCGCCATCGTCGCCGACGTGTACCCGGATCGTGAGGCGGCCCGCTCGTACGCGACCCTGGCCGCGACGGTCACCATCGTCCCGGTCCTCGCACCGGCCGTGGGCGGCGTTCTCGCGCTGTTCATGGGCTGGCGGATGATGTTCGTCCTGCTGGCCGGTGCCGGGTTCCTCGTGCTCGTCACCGCGCTGCGCTCGCTGGAGGAGACCCTCCCTGAGCGACGGCCGGCCCACGTGGGTCGGGCGATGGGTGATCTGGCCGGGCTGCTGCGCCTGCGCCTCTTCGGCGCCTACGTCGCCTGCGTTGCCGCGGCGGGAGGAGTGCTGTTCTCCTACATCGCCGCGTCGTCGTTCCTCCTGCAGGTCCGCTTCGGGATGTCGGCCACGTCGTACGGCTTCGTCTTCGCGCTCAACGCGAGTGGGCTGTTCGTTGCCGCCAACGTCAGCCGCCGCCTGGTACAGCGCACCGGCCCCGCCCCCCTGCTCTCGGCGGGACAGCTGCTCACGCTCGTCGGGGTCGCGGTCGTGGCGGCGGGCGTCGCGGCGTCCGCGCTCCCGCTCGTGCTGCTCGGGCTGCTGCTGACCGTCAGCAGCATGGGTCTGATCATCTCCAACGCCATGGCGCTCGGCATGGCGCACGCTCGCGGTCGAGCAGGCTCGGCCGCAGGCCTGTTCGGGATCGCCCAGTTCGCCTTCGGCGGTCTGGTGGCACCGCTGGCCGGAGCCGGCGGATCTGCCTGGTCCTTCGTCCTCCTGGTCGCGGGTTGTGCGCTGGCCGGGCCGCTGCTGCGCGTGGTGCTGGTCCGCGGACCCGGTACCGTCGCCGAGTCAGCCGCGCAGCCGTAGCGCCTCGATGGCGTTCTCCTTGAGGATCAGCGGGCGCACCTCGGCCTTCAGCGGCAGGTCCGCGAAGTCCCGCAGCCAGCGGTCCGGGCTGATCAGCGGGTAGTCGGAGCCGAACAGCACCTTGTGCCTGAGCAGAGAGTCCGCGTAGCGGACCAGCTGGGGCGGGAAGTACTTCGGCGACCATCCGGACAGGTCGAGGTAGACGTTGGCCTTGTGGGTGGCGATGGCGAGTGCCTCGTCCTGCCAGGGGAAGGACGGGTGGGCGATGATCAGCGTCAACCCCGGGAAGTCCGCTGCGACGTCATCGAGGGCCATCGGGTTGGAGTAGCGCAGCCGCAAGCCATGTCCGCCCGGGGTTCCCGCGCCGATCCCCGTCTGGCCACTGTGGAACAGCGCCGGTACGCCGAGCTCGTCGAGCACCGCGTAGAGCGGGTAGGCGAGCGCGTCGTCGGGGGAGAAGGCCTGCAGCGTCGGATGGAACTTGAACCCGCGGACCCCCATCTCCTCCACCAGCCGGCGGGCCTCGTCGAGAGCCCATGCACCACGGTGCGGGTCGATGCTGGCGAAGGGGATGAGCACGTCGGGATGGCGACGCGCCGCTCGGGCGACGTCGTCGTTCGGGACGGGTGGGTGTCCCGTGTTGTGCTCGGAGTCCACGGTGAAGACGACGGCGGCCATGTTCCGCGCGCGGTAGTACTCGGCCAGCTGGTCGAGCGTCGGCGCCCGGCCGTCCTCGGTCCGGAAGTAGGCAGCCGAGGCGGCCATCAGCGAGTCGGGAAGGCTGAGATGGCCGTCCTCGGAGACCTCCGCGTGGGTGTGGACGTCGATCGCGACGACCGCGTCCAGGTCGATGCCGGTGCTCATCGCCTCTCCCGCGCTCATGGCAGCCCGGTCTCTGCGGCCTTGGCCGCGAGCAATCCGAGGACCACCCGGTCCCGTGCCGCGGCCAGTGCCTCCGTCGTCGTCGTGCCCAGCTCGTCGGCCATCTGCCGGGTCACCGTCGCCACCAGCTCGGGCGTCCAGGACGGCGTGCGCAGGTCGTCCCACCAACGGACCATCGGCGGGCCGAGGTGCTCGAGGGTGTGCGCGATGCCGCCGCCTCCACCGGAGAGGTGCTGGCCGGCGAACGGCCCCACCACCGCCCAGCGCAGCCCTGGGCCGTGGGTGATGGCGGCGTCGATGTCGCCGACGCTGGCCGCGCCCCGGCTGACCAGGTCGTACGCCTCGCGCCACAGCGCCGCCTGCAGGCGGTTGACGAGGTGGCCGTCGAGCTCGAGCCGCACGTGCACCGGCCGCTTGCCGAGCGCCGCGTAGAAGGCCATGGCGGCCGCGATGGCAGCGTCGGAGGTGAGGGCTCCACCGACGACCTCGACGAGCGGGATGAGATGGGCCGGGTGGAACGGGTGGCCGACCAGAACCCGCTCCGGGTGCTCGGTGCAGCTCGCCTGGATGTCGCTCGGGCGCAGTCCGGAGGTGCTGCTCGCCACCGCCGTCACGGCAGGTGCGAAGCGGTCGATCTCGGCGAGCAGCAGCCGCTTCTGCTCGAGACGTTCCGGTCCGCTCTCCTGGACGAAGCGCACCCCGCGAACCGCATCCGCCACGGTGTCGCTCCACTCGAGCCGCCCCAGCGCGGGTTCGCCGGGAGTGCCGAGCGCCGCCAGCGCCGGCCACGCCGCGCGCACGTCACGCTCGAGGCGCTCGCGCGCGCCGGGCGCCGGGTCGTGGGCGCGGACGGGCAGACCGCGACCGAGGAAGAGCGCGCACCAGGCCGAACCGATGACCCCGGTCCCGACGACGGCCACCGGGTCGCCCGGCGTCGTCGCGTCCTGGCTCACGTCCGCGCCTGCCTGGCGGCCCGCTCCTCGACGAAGATGTCGAGGGTGGTCGGGTCCATGAGGGCGTCCCGGCTGGCCACGTGATCGGGGTCCTCGCCGAGCAGGATCCGCTTCACGGGGAGCTCGAGCTTCTTGCCGGTCCGGCTGTGCGGGACGGCGCGAACCACGCGGATCTCGTCGGGGACGTGCCGAGGGGACAGGTTGGTTCGCAGCGCGTCCACGATGCGCGCGCGAAGAGAGTCGGACAGATCTCCGTCGGCGGTCACGACGAACAGGATCAGTTCGCCCGGGCCGCCCTCGGGGTCCTCGAGATGCACGACGAGGCTCTCCCGAACCTCGGGGAGCTCCTCGACGACGCCGTAGAAGTCGGCGGTGCCCAGGCGTACGCCGCCGCGGTTGAGCGTGGCGTCGGAGCGGCCGGTGATGACGCAGCTGCCGTGGGGGGTGAAGCGGACCCAGTCGCCCTGGCGCCAGACCCCGGGATAGACGTCGAAGTACGAGGACCGGTAGCGGCTGCCGTCGGTGTCGCCCCAGAAGCCCACCGGCATGGACGGCATCGGTTCGGTGATGACCAGCTCGCCGAGCTCGTCGACCACGCGGTTCCCGTCCGGGTCGAAGGCGTACACGGCGCAGCCGAGCACCGGCCCGGACATCTGTCCTGCGTAGACCGGCTGCAGGGGGCTGGCGGCGACCAGCCCCGTGCAGACGTCCGTCCCCCCGCTGCCGACGTTGAGCAGGACGTCCTGGCCGAGCTGGTCGACGATCCAGACGAAGCCCTCGGTGGCGAGGGGGGCGCCTGCGACACCGACCTGGCGGACCCGGGATAGGTCGAAGGCCTTGGCCGGTTCGAGCCCGGCCTTGCGGCACGCCATGACATACCCCGGGCTCAGGCCCACGAGGGTCGCGCCGGACTCCTCGGCCAGCCGCCACTGCGCGGTGAGGTCCGGGTGCATCGGGTTGCCGTCGACGAGGACCGCGGCAGCGCCGTGGAGCAGCGCCGCGACGACCGTCGTCCAGAGCATCCACGCGGTCGTGGTGAACCACAGCAGCCGGTCGCCCTCGCGCAGGTCCCAGGACAGGCCCTGGCTCTTCAGCTGCTCGACGAGCAGGCCGCCCTGGCAGTGCACGATGGGTTTCGGCTTCCCCGTCGTCCCTGACGTGAACAGCACGACCATCGGGTGGTCGAAGGGCACCGGGTCGAACTCCAGGGGCGCAGGCTCGCTCAGCAGCTCGGCCCAGGAGGTGCTGTCCGGGATCTCCCCCTCCCCGTAGGCCACCGTGACCACGTGCTCGACCGTGGGCAGCGATGCTCGGATCTCCGCGACCTCGTCCCGCTTGTCGATGTGCTTGGCCCCGTAGACGTAGCCCGGGACGACGAGCAGCAGCTTCGGCTCCACCTGCGCGAAGCGGTCGACGATGCTGCGGGTGCCGAACTCCGGCGCGCAGCTCGCCCAGATCGCGCCGAGGCTCGCGGTGGCGAGGAAGGCGACGACGGTCTCTGTGATGTTCGGCAGGAAGGCGACCACGCGGTCGCCCTTGCCGATGCCCAGGCGCCGTAGACCGGCTCGCGCTCGGGCGACCTGGTCGGCGAGCTCGCCGCGCGTCGTGGTCCGTGCCGGTCTGGTCTGGTTGTGCTCGATGAGCGCGACACCCGACGGGTCGCGCCAGGTCCCGAGCGAGTGCTCCGCGTAGTTCAAGGTGGCGCCGGGGAACCAGACTGCGCCCGGCATCCTGCGGTCGGCCAGCACCGCGGTCGGTGGGGTCGACGCGCGTACGTCGTAGTAGTCCCAGATGCTGCGCCAGAAGGCGTCGAGGTCCTCGATGGACCAGCGGTACAGGTCGTCGTAGCCGCTGAAGGCCAGACCCCGCTCCTTCTCGAGCCAGTCGAGGTAGTGACCGATCTCGCTGGTCGCCCGCGCGTCGGCCGGCACCGGGCGCAGCACCGTTCCCTCGGCGACGGCTTCGCTCATCGGGCGTCCCCTTCCGTGGCCGTGACCTTGGCGGCGCGTCCCGCGAGGAAGTCCTGCAGCCGGCCCTTGGCCTCGTCGGTGCTCTGCGCCACGGCCGCCATGAGCGACTCCATCAGATAGCCCTCCTGAGGCCCCGCGTCCGCGATCCGCGGGAGCGCGTGCAGGACCGCGTACGCCGTCATCGGGGCGATCGTCGCGACCTTGGCGGCCAGCTCGAGGGCCGCCGGCAGGCCCTGCCCGGTCTCGACCAGATAGTGCGAGAGGCCGGCGGTGTGGCCTTCGGCGGCGTCGTAGACCCGGCCGGTGAGCATCAGGTCGACCATGCGCCAGACGCCGATGAGACGCGGCAGGCGTACCGACCCTCCGCCGCCGAGGTAGATGCCGCGCTGGCCCTCCGGCAATGCGTAGAACGCGCTGCTCTCGGCCACCCTGAGGTGGGTGGCGGAGGCCAGCTCGAGGCCACCCCCGATCACCGCTCCCTTGAGAACCGACACGACCGGGACCCGGCCGAACTCGATGGCGGACATGGCCCGGTGCCACATCCGCGAGTGGTGCAGGCCCTCCTCGAGGGAGGTCGCCGACAGCGAGGACAGGTCGAGACCGGCACAGAAGTGCTCGCCCTCGCCGTCGAGGACCACCACGCGGACGCCCGGCGGCGGCGCGAGGAAGAACGCCTCGAGACCGAGCACGGTCTCGTCATCGATCGCGTTGCGCTTGGCCGGCCGGCGCAGCGTCAGGACGGCGACGTCGCCTCGGACATCGGTCGTCAACGTGTCTGGCAGATCGGGTACGTCCTTGATGGTGGTGTCCTCGCTGCTCATGTCTTCGCTGGTCATGGCTCGCGGACCGGCATCGCCGGCCTCCTCCCTGCCGGTGCGGTCACTGCGCTCGCGCGCGGGCCAGCCGCGCGTCGTCGGGCCGGTTGCGTGGTCGCTGCCGAGCCCGCGGGATCGCAGGGGTCGCGACGCCCGCGACCACCTCGTTGGTGATCGTGCCGATGCCCTCGACGGTCATGGTCACGACGTCCCCGGGCTGCAGCGGTGGCGGTACCAGCGACCCCGACCGGCCCCACAGCTCGGCGAGGCATCCGCCGTTGCCACAGGTCCCCGTCCCGAGCAGGTCCCCCGGGTGCACCCAGGTGTCGCGCGAGGCGTAGGCGACGAGGTCACCGATCGGCCAGCCCATGTTGGAGAGGAGGTCGCGTCCGACCTCGCTGCCGTTCACCGACACGACCATCGCCAGGTCGAGGAACCCGTCGGAGCCGAGGTGGTCTCGAAGCTCGTCGGCTGTGACGATGACGGGGCCGATCGTGGTCGCGAAGTCCTTGCCCTTCGCCGGCCCGAGGTTGACCTTCATCTCACGGCTCTGCAGGTCACGGGCCGACCAGTCGTTGAAGATGGTGAAGCCGAACACGTTCTCGTGGGCACGGGCAGGGGCCAGGTCGTGGCCGGACCGGCCGATCACGATGCCGACCTCGAGCTCGAAGTCCAGGCGGGCGCTCGCCTGCGGGACCGGCACGGGATCGCCGGTCGCGACGAGGGCATAGGGGTTCGTGAAGTAGAAGGTGGGGTACTCGTACCACTGGTCCACCACGCCGCCGACGCCGTCGACCGCCTTGCGCACGCCCTCGACGTGCTCCTCGAAGGCGACGAAGTCACGAACGGTCGGCGGGCGGTACGGGACGTCGAGGACCAGGCTCGACGGGTCGAGCCCGGGCTCGTCGGAGACCCAGCGGTCGGGCTGGACGGGCAGGCCGGCGCGGACCACGTCCAGGACCGTGACCCCTTCGCGAAGCGGCAGGGTCGATCCGTCGAGGACGAGCGCCGCCCGGCTCCCGGTGCCGGTGCGGTACGTCAGGAGCTTCATGGGCGTCAGATCGCGGCCAGGCCGTCGGCCAGCGGCTCGAGCAGGCTCGGCGGCGCGCCGTGCGGCAGGTTCATGATGGCGATGTCGACGCCGGCGTCCCGGTACCCCGCGGCCTTCTCGAACGCGGGTCCCAGCTCCCCAGCGGTTGGCAGCATCACGTTCACGGAGCACTCGATCTCGGCCGCGTCGCGCCCCACCGCGGCGCAGTGCTCGAGCAGGACATGCTTGAGTCCGAGCCACTCCTCCGGGCTCTGGGTCAGGGAGTTCCACTGCTGCGCCCATCGAGCCACCGCCAGCAGCGTGCGTCTCGGGCCGCGGCCGCCGATCGTGATCGGGGGGTGCGGTCGCTGCACGGGCTTCGGTTCCGAGCGGGCGTGGGTCAGCGTGTAGTAGGTACCGGCGAAGTCGGTGTACTCCTGCGAGAGCAACCCGATGATCACCTGCACACCCTCGTCGAAGCGGTCGAAGCGCTCCTTCAGCGGGGGCAGCGGGATGCCGTACGCGTCGCACTCGAGCTGGTTCCAGCCGGCGCCGAGACCGATGTCCAGCCGTCCGTTGCTCACGATGTCGACCGTCGCGGCCATGTTCGCGAGCACTGCCGGGTGACGGTAGATCATCCCGGTGACCTGGACGCCCACGCGGATGCGTCGAGTGGCCTGCGCGAGCGCCGCGAGGGAGGTCCACGCCTCCAGGTTCGGGCCGTCGAGGTCGCCGGTCAGCGGATAGAAGTGGTCCCAGTTCCAGGCGCTCTCGAAGATCGGGATGTCGTCGGCGGCCACCCAGACGTCGCGCACCTGCTGCCAGGTGACGTGTTCCGGGCGGGTCTTGATGCCGAAGCGCATGCGTCTCCTTCGCTACTGCTGGGTGGCGAGCTGCTGCTCCAGCCGCCCCAGTGTCTCGTAGCAGGCCAGCACGGAGGCGACCGAGGCGTTGGGTTCCCGGCCCTCGCGGATCGCCGCGACGAACTCCCGGTCCTGCAGCTCGATGCCGTTGGTCGAGACCGCGACCTGCGAGACGTCGATCGGCTCCTCCTTGCCGGTGACCAAGTCGTCGTAGCGGGCGATGTAGGTGCCGTTGTCGCAGATGTAGCGGAAGAACGTGCCCAGCGGGCCGTCGTTGTTGAAGCTGAGGGACAGCGTGCAGATCGTGCCGGTCTCGGTGCGCAGCTGGATGGACATGTCCATCGCGATCCCGAGGACCGGGTGGATCGGCCCCTGGACGGCGTTGGCGATCGTCACCCGCTCGCCGGTCTGGTACTGGAACAGGTCGACCGTGTGGGCCGCGTGGTGCCAGAGAAGGTGGTCGGTCCAGCTCCGCGGCTGGCCCAGCGCGTTCATGTTCGACCGCCGGAAGAAGTACGTCTGCACGTCCATCTGCTGGATGGTGAGCTCACCGCTCTCGATGCGCCCCCGGATCCACTGGTGCGACGGGTTGAAGCGCCGGGTGTGGCCGACCATGCACACCAGGCCGGTCTCCCGCTGGACCCGGTCGACGGCGAGCGCGTCGGTCCAGGAGTCGGCGAGCGGGATCTCGACCTGGACATGCTTGCCGGCGCGCATCGCCGCGATCGCCTGCTCGGCGTGCAGCTGCGTCGGCGTGCAGAGGATCACCGCGTCCACGTCCTCGCGAGCCAGCGCCTCGTCGATCTCGGTGCCGGCGTGCGGCGCGCCGTACTTCTCCGCCACCTCCTTGGCCTGCTCGAGCCGCCGGCTCACCACGGAGGTGACCGTGACCCCGTCGATGGCCGTGAGGGCATCGAGGTGCTTGATGCCGAACGCGCCGGCTCCGGCGAGTGCGATGCGCATGGTGTCGTCAGTCTCCTGGTTCGGTGGTGGTGGTCAGGGAGCCGGCTCGAGCACGAGGTGCCCGACCGCCGTGTTGCTCGCGGGGACGTGATAGAAGCGATGGAGCTCCTTGACGCGATCTCCCAGCGCTCCTCGCATGATCAGCCACATCACCAGCTCGATGCCCTCGGAGCCGGCCTCCCGCAGGTACTCGATGTGCGAGACCTTGGCGAGGCCGTCGGGGTCGCTCTCCAGCCGGTCGAGGAAGGCGGTGTCCCACTCCTTGTTGATCAGACCCGCCCGTGCACCCTGGATCTGGTGGCTCATGCCACCGGTGCCCCACACCTGGACGTCGAGGTCCTCGGGGTAGCTCTCGACCGCCCTGCGGATGGCCCGGCCGAGGGACAGGCAGCGGTGCCCGGTCGGCGGCGGGAACTGCACGACGTTCACGGCCAGCGGGATCACCTTCGTCGGCCAGGAGTCCGGCCGGCCGTAGACCAGCGACAGCGGGACGGTGAGCCCGTGGTCGACGTCCAGCTCGTTCAGTAGCGTCATGTCGAACTCGTCGAGGATGAGCGACTGCGCGAGGTGCGCGGCGAGCTCAGGGTGACCCTCCACCACCGGGACCGGCCGGGGGCCGTACCCCTCGTCGCAGGGCTTGAACGACGGCGCGAGACCCAGCGCAAAGGTCGGGATGATCTGCAGCGAGAAGGCGGATGCATGGTCGTTGTAGACGAGGATCACGACGTCGGGCGGCTGCTCGGCTGCCCATCTCCTCGTCCACTCGTAGCCGGCGAAGACCGGCTTCCAGTAGTCCTGCTCGGTCTTCCCGAGGTCGACGGCCATGCCGATCGCGGGGACATGGCTCGTAGTGAGCCCGGCGGTGATGCGTGCCATGTCAATCCCTCTCGCTCTTCGAGCGCCAGCCCTCGGGGCTGCGGCCGCCCGCCAGCATCATGTCCTGGTACTGCTCGACCGTGAGGTCCGTCATCGTGCTGACCGCCTGCACGTAGCTGAGGCCGTCGCTCGCGAAGATCTTGGACAGGAAGTAGACGTTGCCCCCGAGGTCGAGCATGCGCTGGAAGTCGCGATCCAGCACGGCCTGCTTCTGCTCCTCGGACATGGGCCACTCATCGAGGTAGGCCCGCTCGTCGGCGTGGAAACGCTCGCGGTTCTCCGCCTTCATGAGGCTCATGCAGAACTGGTTCAGCTGGTAGCCCTTGCGCGAACGCTCGGCGGTGAAGACCGTCGTTCCGGGGATGTCGTCCAGCGCTGAGTTGTCGACCATCAGGCCTCCCAGTACAGCCGAGTCGGGTTGTTGACCAGGAGCGCGCGCTGCAGCTCCTCGGTCGTGGCGATGTGGGGGATCACGTCCACCAGGTGACCGTCGTCGGGCATGTGGCTCTTCATGTTCGGGTGCGGCCAGTCGGTGCCCCAGAGGACCCGGTCCGGGTACCGCTCCACCACCCGGCGCGCGAAGGGCCACACGTCGGAGTAGGCCGGCGGTCCCTCCACGGACAGCCGCTCGGCCCCACTCACCTTGCTCCAGACGTTGGGGTTCTCGTCCATGAACCGCAGGAAGATGGCGAACTGCTCGCCGTCCACGGGCTGGGTCACGTCGGGCCGGCCCATGTGGTCGACGACGAGCGTGACCGGCAGGGAAGTGAACAGCGCCCAGCGCTCGGCCAGGTCGGCGGCCTCGAAGTAGACGACGACGTGCCAGCCGTACGGCGCGATGCGCTCGACCAGCTCCCGGTAGTAGGCATCAGGCTTCGGGTCGACGAGCCGCTTGACGAAGTTGAACCGGACGCCTCGGACGCCGGCGTCGTGCATGTCCGCCAGCTCCGCCTCGGCGACGCCCGGACGGATGGTGGCAACGCCGCGAGCACGCCCTCCCGAGCTGCGCAGGGCGTCCACCATCGCGGAGTTGTCCGCGCCGTGACAGGTCGCCTGCACGACGACGTTGCGGTCGAAGCCGAGGAAGTCCCTTAGGGCGAACAACTCGGCTTTGCCCGCGTCGATGGGCGTGTACTTGCGCTCGGGAGCGTAGGGGAAGACCTCGCCCGGCCCGAACACGTGGCAGTGCGCGTCGACGGCGCCGGGCGGAGGAACGTACGCCGGCTTCGTCGGCGCGGCGCAGTAGGCGAGCCAGTCGGCGTCCGGAGTGAAGCTCACGGCAGCCCCCTCCTCCGCAACGCCGCGTCGAGGCGCGGGTAGACCCGTCGGGCGTTCCCGCTGAGCACCTGCTCGCGCTCGGCGGGGCCGAGGTCGAGCACGTCGACGTAGCGCAGGGTGTCGTCGAAGTAGTGCCCTGTCGTCGGGTCGACTCCGCGCACGGCGCCGACCATCTCGGAGCCGAAAAGGATGTTGTCGACGTCGATCACCTCGAAGAGGAGATCGATGCCGGCCTGGTGGTAGACGCAGGTGTCGAAGAAGACGTTGCGCATGACGTGGGTGTCAAGCGACGGCTTGCCCAGCATGTCGGCGAGGCCGCGGTAGCGGCCCCAGTGGTAGGGCACGGCGCCGCCGCCGTGCGGGATCACCAGGCGCAGGTCGGGGAAGTCGGCGAACAGGTCGCCCTGGACGAGCTGCATGAAGGCCGTGGTGTCGGCGTTGATGTAGTGCGCGCCGGTCGCGTGGAAGACCGGCGTGCAGCTCGCGGACACGTGCACCATCGCGGGTACGTCGAGCTCGGCCATCGCCTCGTAGACCGGGTACCAGTACCGGTCGGTGAGCGGCGGGGAGCTCCAGCGCCCGCCGCTGGGATCGGGGTTCAGGTTCAGGCCGACGAAGCCCATGTCGACGCAGCGCCGCAGCTCGGCGACGGCGGCGTCCAACGGCTGACCCGCGACCTGCGGCAGCTGGCAGACGCCGATGAAGGCGTCGGGGAAGAGGTCCACGACCCGCGCGATGAGGTCGTTGCAGGCGCGGGCCCAGGCGACACCGACCTCGAGGTCGCCCTCGTGGTGGCCCATGGCGGAGGCACGCGGGGAGAAGATCGTCATGTCGGCGCCGCGCTCGCGCAGCAGGCGCAGCTGGTTGGCCTCGATGGTCTCGCGGATCTCCTCGTCCGAGATCGCGGGATAGGTCGGCGCGGGAGCGCCGGCGAGGAACGCGGCCAGCTGCCCCTCACGCCACTCGCTGTGCGCCGCGGGCGCCGTCGTGTAGTGGCCGTGGCAGTCGATGATCACGGACCCGCCACCTCCTCGGCACGCTGCGCCCGCATCGCCTCGAGGACGGCGTCGACCATCCCGATCGTGGTGCCGGCCGACCTCGCGTCGGGGAAGCCGGCAGCCCACGCCTGGCGCCGTACGGCGGCCAGTGACATGACCGGCTCCACGCCGGCCTCGGCGACGGTGGCCGCGGCCTCCTGCATCTCCTCCGATCGGCGCTGTCCGTGCTGCAGGGACCTCGAGATGAAGTACCCGGCCACCGCCTCCCAGTCCGCCGGCGGGAGGATGTTCGGCAGCGAGTCGAGGACTTCGCGCTCGACGCCGAAGACCCGGGCCGCGAGGAGGGACTCGGTGAGCAGCGACTCCAGGCCCTTGACGACGACCGACCGGCACAGCTTCGTGGCCGCCGCCCGGCCGACGACGTCGGAGACCGGCGTGACGTCCGACAGCTGGTACGTCGCCGCGACCGTCGCGAACTCCTTCGCGTGCGGTCCGCCGAGCAGGAACGGCGAGTCGAGCCGTCGCGGCCCGATGGGCGACATCAACGCCGCTTCGACATAGCGTCCGCCGGCCGCGTCGACCAGGTCGGCCGCTGTGCTCTTGTGGCCGGGCGAGCTCGAGTTCAGGTCGAAGAACCAGGTGCCGGCACGGATGCCGGGGACCACCGAGGCCGCGGCGGCCACGCACTGCGCGGCGGTGACCGCGCTGACCACGAGGTCCGCGTCGGCCACCGTGGCCGGCGCCGACACCGAGGGGGTGAGGCCCAGCTCGAGCGCGTTGCGCGAGGCCGGGCTGGCCGGATCGGCGAAGGCCGTGTCCCACGCGGTGAGGTGCACGACCCCCGCGGCTCGAAGGTCCTCGGCGAAGGTGCGGCCGACCTCGCCGAGCCCCACCAGGGCCACCCGGGTCACGACCGCTCCCACACGCGCCCGGGCACCATGACCTCGCCACGCATGAGCAGGCGGGCCGTTCGCAGCAGCGCCGCCCGGTGCACCACGGGGGCCTCGCCGGTGCGGTCCACGTCCAGGGAGACGGTGAAGAACCCGGTCGGGTGCTCGACCACCACGTCGAGCGGGCCGTCGCCGTCGGGGACCTTCGCGACCGACGCGGCGACCGACCCGGGCAGCAGGCACGCGGTGGCCACCGAGACGGCGCCCAGCACCCCGATCGCCTCGTGCACCCGGTGCGGGATGAGCGTGCGCGTCGAGACGGTGCCCCCGGCGTCGGGTGCGGAGAGCAGGCTCATCTTCGGCACCGTCTGCCGTGTCACGTCGCCCAGGTTCATCATCGGGCCGGCCGCCAGCCGGGCCTGCTCGATGCGCTCCTTGACCGCGGCCATCGCCTCGATCTCGGCCGGCGTCTCGCGGCCGCTGAGCCCGACGTCGGAGGCGTCGAGGCAGACGACCGGCATACCGTTGTCGATGCAGGTGACACGCAGGCCGGCGATCTCGTCGACGACGTTCCCGGTCGGCAGCAGGGCTCCGCAGGAGGAGCCGGCGATGTCGGCGAACTCGAGAGGGATGGGTGCGTGCGTGCCCGGCACGCCGTCGATGCGGGCGTCGCCGTCGTAGCGGACCTCACCGCCCGGCGTCTGCACGTACGCCGTCGCGAGCGTCTCGGTGTTGACCATCCAGATCCGGACCGGGGTCACGTCGGGACGCGCCGGGACGAGGCCGTGCTCGACGGCGAAGGGCCCGACCGCGGCAAGCATGTTGCCGCAGTTCTGGGAGTCGGAGACCTCGGGCCGGTCGGGCCACACCTGCAGGAACAGGTAGTCGACGTCGGCGCCGTCGTGCGCGGAGCGGCTCACCACCGCCACCTTGGAGGTGAGGGGGTGCGCACCGCCCATCCCGTCGATCTCGCGCTCGTCGGGTGAGCCCATCGCGGCGAGGAGCACGGCGTCGCGGGTCGCGCGGTCAGTGGGGAGGTCCTGCTCGCTGAACACCAGGCCCTTCGACGTCCCACCGCGCATGACGTCGCAGGGGACCGCGACCTGCCTCACGTCGACTCCGCGGCGTCGACGTAGCGGAGCCCCTTCTCCGCGAGCCGCTCGCGCATGCCGTAGATGTCCAGCCCCAGCTCGCCGGCGGCGAGGCGGGCCCGCTTGGAGGCCTCGTTCGCCTCGCGCGCGCGGGCCTTCTCCAGTACCGCCGCGGCGTCCTCACGGGGGACGGCCACCACGCCGTCGTCGTCGGCCACGATCACGTCCCCGGGACGTACCCGCACGCCCGCGACGACGATGGGCACCTGGACGTCGCCGGGGGTCTCCTTGACCGTGCCCTGGGCGCAGATCGCCTTGGCCCACACCGGGAAGCGCATCTCGGTCAGCGTGGCGACATCGCGGACCCCGGCATCGATGACCAGTCCACGGACGCCGTGGGCGCGCAGGCTCTCGGCCAGCAGGTCGCCCAGGTAACCGTCGTCACAGGGGCTGGTGGGGGTCACCACGAGCACGTCACCGGGCCGGGCCTGCTCGACGGCCACGTGGATGGCCCAGTTGTCACCGGGGGCGACCGTGCACGTCAGCGCGGTGCCGCCGACGCGGATCGGGCGGTAGATGGGGCGCAGCCGGTGGTGGAGGAGGCCGGTGCGGCCCTGCGCCTCGTGGACCGTCGCGCTGCCGCACTCGGCGAGGGCGTCCACCACGGCCAGGTCGGCTCGCGGGGTGTTGCGGACGACGACGGGCACCGGGCGATCCTCTCCACCGAGACTGGTGAGGCTCACCTTCCCAATCCGGTCGCCGAAGGGATACGGTGCGCTTCCGTCAGACGGAAGTCGACCTGGAGGGGGAGTCTAGTCCCGTGGCCGAGGGGTCGCGCCCGTCGGTGACCGCCCGGGTCCTCGCCCTGCTGGACGGCTTCGACGCCGACCGGCCGCGACTGACCCTGACCGAGCTGGCCGCCGCCGCCGGGATGCCGCTGTCGACCGCGCACCGGCTGGTCGGCGAGCTCCAGGCGTGGGGCGCGCTCGAGCGTGACGACGAGGGGCGCTACGTCGTCGGCCGCCGGCTGTGGCAGCTGGGGACGCTCGCCCCGGTCCAGCGTGAGCTGCGCGAGGCCTCCCTGCCCGCCATGCAGGACGTCTACGAGGCCACCCACGAGAACGTCCACCTCGCGGTGCGCCAGGGCCGCTCGGCGCTCTACGTCGAGCGCATCCACGGGCGCGCGTCGGTCCCGCTCGTGAGCCGAGCCGGTGTCCCGCTGCCCCTGCACGCGACCGGTGTGGGCAAGGTGCTGCTGGCCTGGGCACCGCGGGAGGTCCTCGACGACTGCCTCGCGGACCTGCAGCCGGTCACCCGCTACACCGTCACCGAGCGCGGCCGGCTGCTGCGCGAGCTCGCGCAGGTGCGCCGGCAGGGCTACGCGCGCACGGTCGAGGAGATGAGCCTCGGCACCTGCTCGGTCGCGGTCCCCGTTCTCGACGTGCACGACAGCGTCGTCGCCTCCCTCGGGCTCGTGACCAGCACGGTCCGTCGGGACATGGCCCGCTTCGTCCCCGCCCTGCGGGTGGCCGCCGCCTCGATCACCCGGCGGATGGCGGCCTGACCGGACAGCGACCTTCCACTGGACGGAAGGAGCGTCTTGCCCGGTCGCTGCGCCGCCCCGAGCATCGGCGCATGCGCACCCAGGTCGCCATCATCGGTTCGGGTCCCTCAGGTCTGCTGCTGTCGCAGATCCTCGCCAAGCACGGCGTCGAGTCGCTGATCGTCGAGAACCGGTCGCGCGAGTACGTGGAGGCGCGCATCCGCGCCGGCGTCATCGAGCACGGCGCGGTCGACGTCCTCACCGAGTACGGCGTCGGGGACCGCCTGCACAAGGAGGGGCTGCGACACGACGGCATCTACCTGCAGTGGCCGGGGGAGCGCCATCGGGTCGACTTCGTCGACACGTGCGGTCACTCGGTCTGGGTCTACGGCCAGACCGAGCTCACCAAGGACCTGATCAACGCCCGCCAGGCCGACGGCCAGCAGATCTTCTGGGAGGTGTCGGACACCGCGATCCACGACGCCGACACCGTCCACCCGCGCGTGAGCTTCGTCGACTCCGCGGGCCGGGCCCAGACCATCGAGGCCGACTACGTCGCAGGCTGTGACGGGTTCCACGGCGTGAGCCGTCCGAGCATCCCGGAGGACGTACGGACCGTCCGGGAGCGCATCTACCCCTTCGCCTGGCTCGGGATCCTCGCCGAGGTCGCGCCCTCGACCGACGAGCTGATCTACGCGCTGCACCCGGACGGGTTCGCCCTGCACAGCATGCGCTCGGACACCATCAGCCGGCTGTACCTGCAGGTCCCCCCCGACGAGGACCTCGCCGCATGGTCCGACGACCGCATCTGGGAGGGCCTCTCGACCCGCTTCGCGCTCGACGGCTGGACCCTTCGGCCCGGACCGATCGTCGACCGCTCGATCACCCCGATGCGCAGCTTCGTCAGCGCGCCGATGCGCTGGGGCCGGCTCTTCCTCGCCGGAGACGCCTCGCACATCGTCCCCCCGACCGGCGCCAAGGGGCTGAACCTGGCCATCGCCGACGTCAAGCGGCTGGGGACAGCTCTCACGCGCGCGGTCCAGGACGGCAAGGACGACCTGCTCGACCGTTACTCCGACGACGCGCTCGAACGGGTATGGCAGTCGACCCACTTCTCGTGGTGGATGACCTCGATGCTGCACACGCCGCCTCCCGACGACCCCGACCGCGACTTCCTGCTGCAGATGCAGCTCACCCAGCTGCGCTACGTCACCACGTCGCGCGCGGCGGCGACCGGCGTCGCGGAGAACTACACCGGCTCGGTGCTGGCCTACCCGTGACGCCCTAGTGCCGGGCGAGGATCTCCCGGACCGGGGCTGAGGAGGGCAGCGTGCCGTAGCCGTGGCCCCGGTCCTCACCCAGCCGGGCGGCGATGAAGGTGTCGCTGACGGCGCGCGGGCTGAAGCGCGCCAGCAGCGACGCCTGCAGGGCGAGCGCCATCGCCTCGACCAGCGCCCGAGCCTGGCGCTCGGCGAGCTCGGGACCAGCCGTCGAGGTCCGGCGCATGAGGTCGCGGACGCTGTCGAGGTGCGCGTCCAGGGTCGGGTGGTGGCCTCGGGCACGCGACACCTCGACGTCGAAGGCTGCCGCCGACTCCGGCTCGCGATGCAGCGCTCGCAGTACGTCGAGCGCTATCACGTTGCCCGAGCCCTCCCACACGGCCATGACCGGCTGCTCCCGATAGCGGCGGGCGAGCGGGAACTCCTCGCAGTAGCCGTTGCCGCCCAGGCACTCCAGCGCCTCGTAGGCGTGGTGCGGCCCGCGCTTGCAGATCCAGTACTTGGCCACCGCGGTGGCCAGGCGGCGGAAGGCCGCCTCGCCGTCGCGGCCCACGCCGTCGTGCGCCCGCGCGAGACGTACCGCGGTGACCGTCGCCGCCTCGGACTCCAGCGCGAGGTCGGCGAGGACCGCTGCCATCGCCGGCTGATCGACGAGCCGGCGCCCGAAGGCGCTGCGGTGACGCGCGTGCCACAACGCCTCCGCGACGCTCTGACGCATGCCGGCCGCCGTGCCGAGGACGCAGTCCAACCGGGTGCGGTTGACCATCTCGATGATGGTGCGCACGCCGCGGCCCGGCTCGCCGACCAGGACCGCCGACGTGGCGTCCAGCTCGATCTCGGCGGAGGCGTTCGCGCGGTTGCCGAGCTTGTCCTTCAGTCGCTGGATGCGAAAGACGTTGCGTGAGCCGTCGGGGAGCACCCGGGGGAGCAGGAAGCAGGACAGTCCCTCGCCGCCCGGTCCGCTCGCCTGGGCGAGCACGAGGAAGGCATCCGACATCGGCGCCGAGCAGAACCACTTGTGGCCGGTCAGCAGGTACTCCGCACCGGGGCCACCGCGGCTCGTGGGGAGCGCCCGCGTCGTGTTCGCCCGTACGTCGGAGCCGCCCTGCTTCTCGGTCATCGCCATACCGAGGATCGCGGAGGCCTTCGCGCCGCTGCCCAGGTCGGGGTCGTAGTCGCGGGAGTACAGCCTCGGCAGCCACACCTCGGCCAGCTCCGGCTGCAGGGCGAGGGTCGGGACCGCGGCATGGGTCATGGAGACCGGGCACGCGTGCCCGGGCTCCACCTGGGCGAACAGCATGAACGCCGCCGCCCGGGCGACGTTGGCCCCCGACCGGGGGTCGGCCCACGCCGCGGTGTGGGCTCCGTGCCGTACCGCGTCTCCCAGGACACGGTGGTAACCGGGGTGGTAGTCCACGTCGTCGACGCGGTGGCCCCACCGGTCGAAGGTCCGTAGCACCGGGGGGTAGGTGTTGGCGAGGACCGCGTCCCGCTGGAAGGACTCGCTCCCGACCAGACGGCCGACGGCGTGCAGCTCCTCCAGCGCCCATCCGGCGTCGTGGCGCTGGACGGCCTC